>CAKQIZ010000025.1 GCA_934247125.1 uncultured Clostridia bacterium | reverse complement strand
CTTTTTATCGCTCTTTATCATTTGACGTGTGAGAGGCTTTCAGGGGATCATTTTATGGAATTATATATATATGAAAACTACAGAGACATGTTTCCGGAGGCGTCGGGCAGAGAACTGACCGATCTGCTGATACTTGACGCGCTTCGTCAGTGCGGGGTGCGTGCGGGATGCGTGGAGCGGACGGACAGGGGCAAGCCATATATCGCTGGCACTTGTGCAGATCCGGATGAGGGCGGAGTCATTTGTGGCCGTGGCGGCGGCACGCCGCATATATCGGTTAGCCACAGCGGGGCATATTTCGGCTGTCTGGTCTCAGATGTGCCGGCAGGGCTCGACATACAGCAGGAAAGAAATGTCAGAGTCGAAAAGGTCAGTTTAAGATATTTTACGGAAGAAGAACAGCGCTATATAGAGAAAACGGGAAGCGACGGCTTCTTTTTACTGTGGGCGAGGAAAGAGGCATACTGCAAATACACCGGCAGAGGCCTTGAAGAGATACTCGGGGGCACGCCGGTGCTGGGGCGCAGCGATGTGGAATTCACGGATTTTCAGCTTGAGAAAGGAATATATTGTTCATGCTGCAGAAAGATATAGAAAGAAGAAAAGGTTATACGGCGGCAGTATTTTTCTCGGTACTCGTGGGATTTTCGTTCCTCGGGATAAAGATATGCCAGAGATACACCGGCGGGCTCAATCTGCTGTGCTACAGGTACGCGTTCGCATTCGCTGCAATGATGCTGATGATGGCGCTCAGGATAGTGAAGATCGATATCAGGAACAAGCCTAAGGGAAAGCTGCTGCTGACGGCAGTCTTTTATGTGGGGTTCATGGCACTGCAGGTGTTGGGTCTGTCGTACTCGACCTCTGTGGAAGGGTCGATAATCTTCGCGGTCGTGCCGATACTTGTAAAGATCATAGCTTCGGTTTTTCTCGGTGAAAAATCGTCGTGGGTCGAGAATGTATTCATATGCCTGACAGTCGCATCGCTGGTTTTCATGATCGTGATGGGCGCGGCAAAGATAACGATAGATCCGCTGGGAACAGTGCTGCTGCTGATCTCGAGCATAATGATGGCGCTCAGCAACATACTGATGAGGTATACAAGGAACGACTACGCCCCGACAGAGATAACATTTTCTATAGTTGTGTTCGGGTTCATCGTGTTCCATATCGCACTCACAGTTAAATACATCGTCACCGGCGAGAGCTTCGGCGACTATTTCTCCGCACTGGCGATCCCTCAGGTGCTCGTTGCGGGCGCATATCTGGGTATAGGATGCATACTGCTGTCGGCACATCTGATGAGCTATATGCTGAGCAGGATGGAGGCTGCAAAGGGCACGATATTCGGCAATGTGTCGACTGCTATATCGATCGTCGCAGGAGTTGTCGTGCTTGGCGAAGATCTGATGTGGTATCACATCGTGTGCACGGCTCTGATAATCGCAGGCGTTGTCGGCATGAGCCTCAGCGACAGAAAAAAGGAAGAAAGCAATGAATAATGAAAACAGCAGGATAAGCGATCGCATAAAGATCAGCTTCCTCGTAGAGAACAAGACGGATAACCCAGGCATCATCGCGGAGCACGGGCTTTCCATATACATAGAGACAACGGAACGCAGGATCCTGTTCGATGCGGGTGCTACGGACATACTGATACGCAATGCGGAGCGTATGGGCATCGATCTGGCAGATGTGGATCTGGCGGTGGTCAGCCACGGACATTACGATCATACGGGCGGATTCCCGGCATTTTGCAGGATAAATGAAAGGGCGCCGATATGTATCCATCGTGATGCATTCAGAGAATCGTACTCGCTGCAGGACGGCAGGCTGCATGGTTCCAACGACGGCATCAGGTGGACAGCTGAGGAGAAAGACGAGATAGATGACAGGCTCGTGAAAACGGACAGGCCTTTATGGATCACAGATGACATATGCGTGACAGGGTCGATCGTAAAAGAAGACGGCTTCGTTCCATCCGAAAGATTTTACTATACAGACGAGGACGGGAACATAGCAGAAGACGATATGTCGCACGAACAGTGCCTGGTGATAAGACAGCCCGGCGGACTTTACATATTCTCGGGATGCAGTCATACAGGTGTGATCTCCGCGATGGATACGGCGAAGAGTCTTTTTCCGGGAGAAAAGATCGCACTGCTGGTCGCAGGCATGCACCTTTACAGTGCGGCAGACGAAGTCAGAAAGAATGTAGTGGAGCGTGTGGCAGCGGAAGCGCCGGAGTGCGTGATGCCGGTGCACTGCACGGGAATAAATGCCATATGCGATCTTCGCAGCATGCTGGGAGACGCATGCATAGTGGCGACAGCGGGGGACGTTTATGGCGGATGTTAGAGAAAGCGCAGTCAGATATCTGAGCGTGAAGCCGAGGACGAGACAGCAGGTCGTACAGTATCTGAAGCGAAAAGGATTCGAAGACAGTGAGATAAAGGAAACGGTCGACGAGCTGGAGGCTCGCAGATATATAAACGATCTCGACTACAGCATCATGTATTTTGAGTACGGTTTTGAAAAAGGCCGCGGGATATCGAGGATAAAGCGCGAGCTTGCGGAGAAGGGCGTGTCGTCAGATATCATCAGCGCGGCATTCGATGAACTCGACGATGTGCCTGATCAGTACAGCGAGGCACAGAAGATAGCGGACAGCATGCTGATCGGGATCGATACGGAAGAGCTCGATTACGACGGGATGCGCAGGCTCCAGGCGAAAATCGGCAGGAGGCTGGCGTCGCGTGGTTTTTCACAGGATATAGTGTACAGGATTATCAACGGTCTGCGTAAATAACAGGATGCAGCAGGATGCCGGTCAGCCGTGATATCGTGCTGCTCGCAAGGGTCGGCGGTATCACAGCGAGAATGGCATATCCTGGTATATCGCAGAGTCTGGCGGACCGGCGGCAGAGAGGGTGCATAGATGAAAGAACAGTTTATCAGGACAGGGATGCTGGTGGGCGAAGACGGTGTAGATGCGCTGGCTTCGGCATCAGTGATAGTGTTCGGCATAGGCGGGGTAGGCAGTTATGTCACGGAAGGTCTCGCACGTGCCGGAGTAGGGCGTATAACGCTGGTCGACAGGGATACGATAGATATCAGTAATATAAACAGGCAGCTGCCGGCGCTCCACAGTACTGTGGGGAGGCCTAAGGCCGAAGTGATGGCTGAGCGCGTGGCGGATATAAATCCGGACTGCGAGATAGAAGCAGTCCGGTGCTTTTTCCTGCCGGACACGGCAGATGATTTTGATTTCAGTGAATATGACTACGTCGTAGATGCGATCGACAACGTCACGGGAAAGATTGCGATCATCGAGAAGGCATACCGCGAGGGAACGCCGGTGATCTCGTCGATGGGAACGGGGAACAAGCTGGATCCTTCGGGATTCAGGATATCGACGATAGAAAAGACGAAGGTGTGTCCGCTGGCTAAAGTGATGCGAAAGGAGCTCAGGGCAAGAGGCATAAAGGGCGTCAAGGTGCTTTATTCCGAGGAGCTGCCGATAAAGCACGGCATGGGTCCGACTCCCGGAAGCATCTCATTCGTGCCGTCTGTGGCGGGACTGATGATCGCCGGTGAAGTGATAAGAGATATATGCGTGCGAAAGGCGTAGGAATAGATAAGGAAAGGGAGCGACATGGGAAATCAGGGAATCCTTCTGGCAGGATCGTTTATTGCAGTGACAGCACTTGCAGTCCTCGTCATAATACTGATGATAAAGATATCAAGAGGAGGCGGAACAGGCGGCATCGGAAACGAAGCCGAGCTCCGGCGTGAGATACGCGAAGAGATGCGCAGATCCCGGCAGGAGATGAGTGAAACGGTCCAGCTGAGTGTCAGACAGATGGGAGAGATGATCGCGCAGAACCAGCGCGAGAGCACAGAGAACCAGAGCCGCAGGCTGACTGAGCTCAACAGACAGCTGGCAAGCACGTCTATGGGCATAGAACAGAGGCTTGAAAACATCAGGATCTCGATGGAAAAGAAGATCACGATGATGACGGATGAGAACAACAGGCAGCTTTCCGAGATGAGGAACACGGTCGATGAGAAACTCCAGAAAACTCTGGAGGACAGGATCGGCAGATCGTTCAGACAGGTAAGTGACACTCTTGAGCAGGTGACGAGAGGGCTGGGTCAGATGCAGACGCTGGCTGCCGGAGTCGGAGATCTGAAGAAAGTGCTTTCAAATGTGAAGACAAGAGGTATAGTCGGAGAGATACAGCTTGGCGCGATACTCGCGCAGATACTTTCCCCGGAACAGTACGACGAAAACGTCGCTGTAAAGGGCGGCAGCGAGCGAGTGGAATTTGCAGTAAAATTCCCGGGCGAAGGCGACAGGCCTGTATACCTGCCGATAGACTCGAAATTCCCGGCAGACGCGTACACGAGAATGCTCGACGCGTACGACACGGGCGACAAACAGCTGATAAAGACTGCGACAGACGGACTGAGGAGCGCCGTGCTCAAGGCGGCAAAAGATATCAGGACGAAATATATAAGCCCGCCGTACACGACGGAATTCGCGATAATGTTCCTGCCGTTCGAAGGTCTGTATGCGGAAGTGCTCAGACTGGGACTTGTGGATACGCTGCAGAGAGACTACCGCATAAATATAGCGGGACCGACGACGATGGCAGCGATGCTCAACAGCTTCCAGATGGGCTTCAGGTCGCTGGCGCTGCAGAAGCAGTCCGGTGAAGTGTGGGACACGCTTGCAAAGGTGAGGACAGAGTTCGACAAGTTCGGAGATGTACTCGTCAAGACACAGACCAAGATGGAACAGGCGCAGAAAGATCTCGAAAAGCTTGTAGGCGTGCGTACGAGAGTCATACAGCGTGCGCTCAAAGATGTTGCAACGATCGGGGAGCCTGAAAAGACGGAAGGCAGCAGCGATACGCTGAAGTTTTTCGAATAAACTACATAAATACAGAGGATGGATATAAATGAGCATATATGCTATAGCAGACCTGCACCTTTCGTTCGATCCTGCGATCGACAAGCCGATGGACATATACGGTCCGAGGTGGTACGATCATGCCGAAAGGTTAAGGAAGAACTGGTGCAGCAGGATATCGGAGGATGACACGGTCATACTGCCGGGCGATATTTCATGGGGGCTGAAGCTGGAGTCGGCGAAGTACGATCTGGACTGGGTCGACGCCTTGCCCGGCCGCAAGATCATCACGAAGGGCAATCACGATCTGTGGTGGAGCGGCATAACAAAACTAAATAAAATGTATGAAACGGTCACATTCCTGCAGAATGACTGCTGTGTTGCCGAAGGCATCTATATATGCGGGACGAGAGGATGGCTGACGCCGGACAATGACGACTTCAGTGAAAGTGATGAGAGAATCTACAAGCGGGAGATGCTCAGGTTAAGAGCTTCGCTGGACAAGGCGGTGACGATGGCGTCGGATGCGGGAGAAGAGCCGGAAATACTAGGTGTGCTGCATTATCCGCCGGTATCGAAGCAGACGGCGTTTTCGGGGTTCCAGCAGATATTCGAGGATTACGGTGTAAAGCGCGTGATATACGGACACGTCCACGGTGAAGACGGCTTCAGGACGGCTATAGAGGGCATGCACCACGGTGTGGAGTACAGTCTTGTATCGCTCGACAGACTGAACTGCGTGCCGCTTTGCATAAAACCGTAGAAACCCGGATGGACAGGAGGTTTTTATCAGATGAACACTGTAGATATCATAATAAAAAAGAGAGACGGCGGAGAGCTTTCGGAGGATGAGATAAGGTACATCGTTGATGGATACACGTCAGGAGCGATACCTGACTATCAGATGTCCGCGTTCCTGATGGCTGTGTATTTTCGCGGCATGAGTGATGAGGAGACGATATGTCTGACGAAGGCGATGAGAGATTCAGGCGAAGTGATGGATCTGAGCGGGATCACAGGCATCAAGGTTGACAAGCACAGCACGGGCGGTGTCGGAGACAAGACCACGCTGATCGTCGGACCGGCTGCTGCGGCGTGCGGCGTGCCGGTGGCGAAGATGAGCGGCCGCGGGCTGGGATTCACGGGAGGAACGATAGATAAACTCGAATCGATACCCGGTTTCCATGTCGCTATGTCATACGAGGAATTCGTGAAACAGGTGAACAGCACAGGCATCGCTGTCACAGGTCAGACCGGCCATATCGCGCCTGCCGACAAGAAGATATATGCGCTGAGAGATGTCACGGGAACTGTGGACAACCTGAGTCTGATAACATCAAGTATCATGAGCAAGAAGCTTGCGGCAGGGTCGGATGCGATCCTTCTTGATGTAAAGTGCGGCAGCGGTGCGTTCATGAAAACAGAGCAGGACGCTCGAAGACTTGCTGAAATCATGGTAAAGATCGGTACGGCTGCCGGCAAGGAGACTGTCGCTGTCATCACAGACATGGATCAGCCGCTCGGTCGTGCAGTCGGGAATGCGCTTGAGGTCAGAGAGGCGATACAGGTACTGAAGAACGAAGGGCCGGATGATATCACGGAGCTTTCTGTAAAGCTTGCGGGCACCATGATTTATCTGGGCGGTAAAGTCTCGTCGCTGCAGGAGGGCGAGCAGAAAGCCGCACAGGCGCTGCGTGACGGAAGTGCGCTGCAAAAGTTCAGGGAGTTCGTGGCGGCGCAGGGGGGAGATCCGGATATCACGGAAGATCCGGGACTGCTCCCTTCTGCGGAGATATCGGAAGATCTGAAAGCGTGGTGTGACGGGTATATAGCCGGGATGGACACGATGAGGATCGGTCTCGCGTCGCAGCATACCGGAGCAGGCCGTGAAACGAAAGATGATGATGTCGACCTTTCGGCGGGTCTTTATCTTCATAGAAAGACCGGCGAATATGTCCGCGAAGGTGATGCCATATGTACCATATATGGAAATGATGTGAAAAAAATCGGCAAAGCATTGGAAGAATTAAGCGATTCTGTTAAAATCAGAAATGATAAACCGGGATCACGAAAACTGATAAAAGCAGTGATTACGGTTTAGAGGAATGAAGTCCTAAAGGATAACCTTTATGTCAGTCTTTGACTGACAAATATATGAAACCCTAAAGGATAACCTTTATGTCGGCAAAGCCGACAAATATATGAAAGGAGTGTCGGTATGAAACGGATGGTGATCAGCATATTCACAACAGCGATTCTCATCGCAGCGATGGCTTCCTGCGGACAGAAGCAGGACAGCGGATCTAACAGCGATATGACGTGCGAAGTGGCGATGATCTCAGAAGACAGGAAAACAGATGACACCTCCTTTACACAGACGGCGTGGAAGAGTGTGGAAAGATTTGCAGAGGAAAAAGGTATGACGGCGAAGCTGTACGAGCCTGACGACGCGTCAGAAGAGGCGTATCTTTCAGCTGTGAAAAAAGCTGCAGATGACGGAGCGGGAATGATCGTGATGGCAGGCAGCGGCTTTGCTCAGACAGTATATTCGGCGCAGTCGGCTTATCCTGACACGGACTTTCTGCTTATAGACGGGGTGCCTAACGATGGCAGCAGCAATTACGTCACTGCCGGAAATACGGTGAGCGTGATATTTGCGGAAGAGGAAGCCGGATACATGGCCGGATATGCCGCTGTCAAAGACGGATACACGAAACTGGGATTCATAGGAGGACAGGCTCTTCCTGAGATAAAGCGATACGGATACGGGTTCGTTCAGGGCGCGGCAGCAGCTGCTGCTGAGCTGGAGACAAAGGTGGAGATAGACTACAGATATGCAGGAGGATCCGATGAATCGGACGAAGTGCAGAAGCTGGCGGCGCAGTGGTACGACGGCGGCACGGAAGTGATATTTGCATGTGGCGGATCAGTGAGCCGTTCTGTGATAAAAGCAGCTGAAAAGGAAGACGGCAGGGTGATAGGCGCTGATTTCGATCAGAGCGATCTGTCAGAGACTGTCATAACATCGGCGTGCAAAGACACGGATACCGCAGTTACAAAAGTGCTCAGGAGCTATGAAGACGGCACTTTTGCAGGAGGCACTGCGTTCAATTATGCTGCCAGAAACAACGGCGTAGGTCTGGAAATGAAAAATTCAAGATTCAGGACGTTCAGCGAAGCTGATTACAAAAAGCTTTTCAGCCAGCTTAAAAACGAAAAAGTCGAGCTCAAAAAGGATACGGCTGTAAAATCCGTATCTGAGCTTGCAGGCGAGTGGGTAACACTCAGAGAATAGATATCTGATATAACAGGGCATGTAAATGGAGGCATGACATGAAAGCCAGAAAAACTAAAGACAGGATACTGGATACATCTATAAGATTGTTCAATGAGAGGAAAGCATCTAATGTCAGTACTGTGCAGATTTCCACAGAAATGGGTATAAGTCCAGGCAATCTGTATTACTACTATGACAACAAAGAGGAAATGATCCGCTATATCTGGACAGAAAGGATGAGGAGCGAGGCTGAAGCGCTTGTGGAGAAATATGCTGAAATCAGGAGTGCAGCAGATTTTATCGAGTGCATAAGAGAAGCGCTGAAGCACTGTCTTAAATACAGGTTTTTCTATACAGAACTGACTACGCTTTTTGCGAATGACAATATGCTGATAGATATGTATCGTGATCTCAAGGACAGGATCAGAGCAGCTGCGGTAGAGATGCATAAGGCTCTGGTGCGTGAGGATATGGCGCCTGAGCTTGAACGTGAAGATATAGAGGCTGCTGCCGATAACGGCGTGGCTTTGCTGGTGGGGCTCGTCATGTACTGCGATGTGATGGCGGTAGAAGGGCAGAGCATGGAAGTGTCAGCCTCAAAGGCTCTGATACGTATGGTGCGCTATATGATAATGATGAAAAGATTCGGCAGTGCGATGAGCGCAGAGCTGGAGATAGAACTGGAACGTATGCCTGCATCTGTGTGATGTGATGCGGCGCCGGTATCATCTGTGATACCAGCGGCCTGCGAGATACAGCGACATCAGCTCTTTTGTTATACGCGGATCAAGTCCTGTGCGGTTTATGATCTTACTGATCTTATACTGCACAGTATTTTTATGTATGAAAAGCTCGCGCGCTATCGCATTTATCGAGCCGTTGTTTTTGTAGTATATATTGATGAAATGTATGATGTCGTTTATCTCGTTGTCATTGCAGTTTCTGAATATCATATCAGTGAAACGTTTTTTGTGATCGATATCGACAGAAGCTATGATGATATCGAGAAGCAGATCATCATACAGGTATATGCCCGACGAACTGTTTCTCTTCAGGCTCATCGCACTTCTGGCCTGACGGAAAGATTCTACTGCGGATTTGCAGTCGGGGCAGCACGTTCCTATGATGCACAGATACGCTTCCTGAGGGAATTCGCTGTTGAAGCGCAGTTCCAGGTAGTCTCTGAATTTTGCAGCCGAGTCGAAGTTTCCGATCAGCATGCCGAAGTCATTGTTGTATCCTGTGAGGATATGTGTTTTGTCTATCCGCGAATCGAGGAACTCGCTGATGCTGTATTCCGGGTCGGAGAGACTTATCAGTGCAGCTGTCATAGGCGAATGAGGGTCGAGATTATACTTTCTCAGCGTATCGGCCAGATGATCAGGGTCATCGAGCTCGTCGTTTATCCAGTTGCTGATGAAGAGCATGCGCGCATGCTCTTTTTTATCTTTCTGCTGCATGGCCTCAAAATCCTTTACGAGGATCTCGGTAACTTTCTTGATTATCCTGGCATATCGGCTGGTCTCTGAAACCTCTCCGGTTATGCCGACAACTCCTATGATCTTGTTGTCGGAAAACAGCGGCAGGTTGATGCCTTTTTTGCACCCTGCATATTCATTATCATAGTAGACAGGCAGTTCGCGCAGATTTTCCTTTATGATAAGATGAGCACCTTCGTGGAACTGTCCCGTACGGAGCGGATCGGTGCTGGCCATGATCATACCGTTTTCATCCATGATATTTATATCATAATCTATGACTGAACTGATCTCACGTATCAGATCAGCAGCTGTGTTTTTGCTTATTTTCATCGTTTTCCTCTCTTTGCCGCCTGTACAGCAATGCTTTCATGCAGGTCTGCAGGCGAATTTTTACAGTTTTGTATTTTAATAATACGTTGTTATATATAACAACAAAAACTCATGCCTTAGGAAATATGCATAAATAAAGCTGTTACATATAATATTATAATAAAAAAACTTATCATCGTCAATGATTGAATAAGAAGGTTTCTGCAGGGGACGCTGCAGAGCCTTTTACAGATACAGGCCTTCTTTTTCCTTGAAATGCAGCATACATTTAAGGAGAAGGGAGGTTTTTTAGTGAAGAAAAAATCAAAGCGCATGGAGAACGTGCTGACGGGTGTGCTCGTTGCAGTGCTTCTTATAGCGAGTGGATTCATGGGTATAGAGAATTTTGAACCTGCCGTCAGGCACCTGACGATAACGGACAGAAGCATGGCTGATGAAGAAGTATCGGAAAGCAGTGCGGGGCTGACAGCAGAGACCGGCAGCGAGCAGGGGTCAGGAGGAGGATCGGATAAAAGCGGGCAGCCTATGAAGATAGATGCAAAGTCAGCCGTGCTCATAGACGGCAGCAGCGGACGGGTGCTCTTTGCACAAAACGAAAAAGAACATCTGCCGCCTGCATCGGTCACGAAAGTGATGACACTGCTGCTGGTGATGGAGGGCTGCGAAAACGGCAGGATCTCGCTGGATGACAAGGTGACTGTCTCAGAGCGTGCAGCCTCGATGGGAGGAAGCCAGATGTACATGGAGCCCGGCGAGCAGCATACGGTGGAGGAACTGATAAAAGGCGTCATCATGGTGAGTGCAAACGACGGCTGTGTTGCGCTTTCAGAACATCTGTGCGGGAGCGTGGAAAGTTTCGTTGAGCGCATGAATGAGCGCGCGCAGGAGCTTGGGCTCAGGGACAGTCATTTCGTCAATACAAACGGCCTTCCTGTAGCAGATCATTACTCGTGTGCATATGATATAGGAATGATATCTGCAGAACTGATGAAGTTCGAAAATGCCAGACCGTGGTTCACGGCATGGCAGGAGGACATTGAAGTCGGCCTTCCGGGAAAGGAAAGCAGTTTCACCCTTACGAACACAAACAAGCTGATCAGGAGCTACAGCGGAGCTATAGGTGTAAAGACGGGATTCACGCAGGACGCGGGGTACTGCCTTTCGGGAGCAGCACAGAGAGATTCGACCAGACTGATAGGTGTGGTGCTCGGGTGCGAGAGCAGCAAGATCAGGTTCGCGGAAATGGCAAAGCTGCTGGATCACGGTTTTGCATGCTATGAGACGGTGCAGTTCGCAGAAAAAGGAGAAAAGATCCGGAAGATAAAAGCTGAGAAAGGTGATGAGACGAGATTTTATGCCGTGACAGAATGTGATGCCGGTATTACCGTAGAAAAGGGTGCAAAGTCGCAGCTGAGCAGCAAGGTAAAGCTGGATAAAGGATATAAGCTTCCGCTGAAGAAAGGGAACCGAATAGGAACACTGGAAATCCTGCAGGGAAAGGAAAAAGTGGCAGAATATGATCTGGTAGCTGATCGCGATGTGGATCGTGCAGATTTCATCACTACATACATCCGTCTGATGAAGAAGCTGATCTGAAGAGAGATCAGGTGCTGCAGCAGTGGTGTATGCAGGCATCATGAGGAGATATGATCGCCTGAGAAATGACAGAAGGGAGGCATCCCTGTGAGTGGCAGATACTGTTACCTTTTCTTTTCAGGATACTGCAGCGTGACGGAGGCATCTAAGCTTCTGACGCACAGCATGATATCAAACCGCATAGTCAGAGCACCGGCAGGACTCGGCGGCGGGTGCAGCTTTGCAGTCCTTGTAAATGCACAGGATGAAAGCCGGAGCATAGAGCTCCTCGGCAGATACGGTATGAATGTCGAAAGAAGCGTGCGCAGAAACACGGCGATTTTCGGCGGCATATAGACTGGTTTTTGTACTGCAGATCTTGAAAAGGCTGTAGAAACGGCAAAAAATAATTTTTGAAAAGATTCGCTGGTTTCCTTTTCATAGAAAGCGGCGGAGGTCTTTAATGGAGCCAAAAGCGTTGACATTTCAACGTTTTTGGTGTATAATCATTTAAAGATTTGCATCTTATTTACAGTAAAAATAGAGGTAAAACACGGTAAACAAGGAGGGAATTATGTCAACACAGCGAAAATCAGGATCCAGAAGACCTGCTGCGATCGCAGTCGCCGTCATGATGGCTGCGGCGGTCTTTGCAGGACTTCCCGCGACAGATTTCGGCAAGGTGTATGCGGCCGGTGAAACTGCTGTAGTCGCTACGGATGTGCTGAATGTAAGGTCGGGAGCCGGCACGAATTATTCGCGCATAGGTGCGCTCAAGGAGGGCAGGACTTTCGTCGTGACAGGATCGGCAAAGGACTCGTCAGGCGTAGTCTGGTATCAGTTTTCATTCGGTTCAAGGACCGGGTATGTTTCATCGAAGTATGTTAACATAAAACAACCTACGGCAACCCCGGTTTCGAACACTCAGGGCGCTGTAAGCGATGGTCCGCTTAGAGTCAGAAGCGGTCCGGGCACAGGATACAGCATATTAGGATCGCTTGCCACGGGAAAAACTTTCACGGTCAGCGGCAAAGCGCAGGACATTTCCGGAGTATGGTGGTACAGCCTGGAATACAATGGCAAGACGGGATATGTATCGTCGCAGTATGTGAAAACTTCATCGACATCGAGCAGTGTAGTCGAAGTGGAGAAGACCACGGGAACTGTAAACGACGGTCCGCTCAGAGTCAGAACAGGTCCGGGGACAAGCTACAGTGTGCTGGGATCGCTTGCAACCGGGAAATCGTTTTCGGTCAAAGGGAAAGCACAGGACAGCTCAGGAACATGGTGGTACAGTCTGGACTACAACGGCAAGACGGGATATGTCTCATCAGCTTATGTGACGACGAAGACAGAATCAGGGACTGAGGAAGAAACGAAGCCTGATACAGGAACAAAACAGACAGGTACTGTATTCGACGGGCCTCTCAGAGTGAGGAGCGGAGCAGGAACGAATCATGATACTCTGGGGCAGCTCAGCACAGGCAAGACTTTTGATATCGAGGGGACGGCAAAGGACAGTTCGGGAACAGTGTGGTACAAGCTCACTTACAACGGCAGATTCGGATACGTTTCATCTAAATATGTGAAAGTCACGGAGACGAAAGACGATGGAAACGGCGGCAGCGGGGAGACCAGCGAGCCGGTGACATTCCAGCTGGGTACGACTACGGCATACGACGGATTGAATGTAAGAAAGGGTCCGGGCACAGGATATGAGAGGCTCACGACTCTTCCTGGCGGAACTTCGGTGACGATCACAGGCTCGGCAAAAGACAGCAGCGGCAAGGTGTGGTACAAATATCAGTACAGCGCTTCTCAGGACGGATACATATGCTCTGACTACGTGACAGTGAAGACGGTTACATCTGACAGCCAGTTCGAAGCGTATATGACGGCACAGGGATTCCCTGAAAGCTACAAGCCGGGGCTCAGGATGCTCCATGCAGCACACCCTCAGTGGGTGTTCAAGGCGGACAAGCTCGGATACAGCTGGTCCAGCGCGCTTTCTAAGGAAACTGCAAAGCCGGGAACAAACCTGGTAAGCTCATCTTCGCCTGTTTCATACAGATCGACAGCTGCAGGAGCGTACAATGCATCGAACAATACGTGGACGAGATATGACGGCAGCTGGTATGCGGCAAGTGAAAAAGTGGTGGCATACTACATGGATCCGAGGAATTTCCTCAGTGAAAACGGCATATACCAGTTCATGACACACAGATATGACAGTGCTACGCAGAATGAATCGACAGTCGCAGCTGTGATATCGGGATCGTTCATGCAGGGAAGCAATCCGGGAGGCGGATACAGCTCATACAGCTCGCTGATCAATGAAGCAGGAAAGAATACAGGTCTCAATCCGAACGTGCTCGCAGCGATGATAATACAGGAGCAGGGCTGGAGCGGCAGCAGTCTGGTTTCGGGAACTTATCCGGGATATCAGGGCTACTATAACTTCTTCAATATAGGTGCATACACGACAAGCACGATGAACGCTGTACAGAGAGGTCTGTGGTATGCCAGCAGACAGGGCTGGAACACTCCGTACAAATCGATAGTTGGCGGTGCTGAATTCTATGCTGACGAATATGTGGCCAACAATCAGGATACATATTATACTAAGAAGTTCAATGTAAAAAACGGACTCGGTAATGTAGCTACACATCAGTACATGACGAATGTAGCAGCAGCGGCAGGTGAAGGCAGCATCGTGAAGAGCGCATTCAACAGCAACAGTAATTATCCTGTCACGTTCAATATACCTGTTTACAATGACATGCCGGCGACAGCATGCCAGCTTCCGTAAGGCAGCAGAACAGAATAAATATATCGCATGACCGGGCAGAGCAGGACCGGCATGGAAAATATGTTTTAAGGGGTCAAAGATGGCAAATTGCAAAGACAAAGAAAAGCTTACCGAATACATTTTAAGAAAGCTGATAGTGCTGGTGGCAGTGCTGGCGCTGCTGATACCGGTGATGTCTCCAAAGGTGTTCGCAGCTTCGTCGGTCACGATCAGCACAGGAAACAGTGTGAAAGGCGGAGATACCTTCACGGTTGCGGTGACATTCGGAGGCGGCAGCGTGGGACGTGTGGATGCATCGCTCTCGTATGATACAGACAAGCTGACGTATATATCGGGAGGAAGCAGCTCGGGAAACACGGGATATATCCAGCTTGCGCAGGCCGGGACTGACGGAAGCGTCACATTCAATATAAAATTCCAGGCAGTGACTGACGGCGACACGACGCTGTCGGTCACGACATACGAGATGTACGACCTGGATGAATCATATATGAGTGAGCAGCCGTCTGCCACCAAGACGATCTCGATAGCAGGAAATGCGGCGTCAGATCAGCTGATAACGGAGACGACATCACCCGACAAGCCTGTAAAGGAGACTGAACTTTCGGGAGTAGACGAGAAGCAGACAGATACTGCTTCGGGGAACGGCATACTGCTGATGATCGCCCTGATCGCGATACCGGTGATACTGATAATAGTGATCGCAGTTATCCTCGCGAAGAAAAAGAAGAAGGCTGTACCTGTAAAGCACAGCAACAGTATTGAGCCGGGCGGCCGGGAAAGCGGCGGCGCTGATATATATGCAGACGATGCACCGGGCGGATACGGCCTTAGAGAAGATACCTACTGCAGACCACCGGCAGATGCTGCAGGACCGCAGGACGCTGACATCCGTGACGAGAAAGAGATCCGCGAAGAGCGTGATTTCAGGAAACGCATCGGAGCGATCAGAGATGAATACCGTGAAGATCGAAAGCGCGCATCGGAGGAGACCGAAGTCTGGTCAGAGTGGGAAGGTTATGATGACAACGACCTTTAGGCGCTTATGAACGAAATAAAGAATGCTCAGAGAAGACTCGCATGACGAGAAACTCTGAGCATTTTTAATTAGAAAAATAAAAAAAGGATATGCGGGATAGGCGAGCTGGCCAAAGCAGCCGGAAGTCTGATACAGAAAGAAATCAGAGAAATGGGTATCTGATCGATATTTGCAGAAACAGCAGAAAACATAAAAATTAAAAAAATGGACTGATATAAAGATTAATTTGCTGTATAAAGTCCATTGTTTATTTATGTTATTGCGCTTTAGGAAAAAATTTATATAATAATAATGTATCCATGATGTTTCAGGGGACATGCCCTGGACCGGGAAAAAACAGACAAAATCATCACACAGTTGAAAGGGAGGGACATAAAATGATCAGCTTTATTATTTGTCTGGCAATTTTAATTATAGGTTATCTTACATACGGAAAAGTCGTAGACAATACGTTCGGACCGGACGATCGCGAGACACCGGCAGTGCGTATCGATGACGGTGTGGACTATGTAGTTATGCCGCAGTGGAAACTGTTTCTTGTACAGCTTCTCAATATCGCGGGCCTTGGTCCGATATTCGGCGCCATGCAGGGCGCACTGTGGGGACCTGCCGTATTTCTCTGGATCACTTTCGGTACGATTTTTGCCGGTGGTGTCCACGATTACTTTTCAGGAATGATCAGTGAGCGTAACGACGGCAGTTCGATCGCAGAGGTAACAGGCAAGTACCTTGGCGGAGCTATGCAGAATGTGATGCGTGTTTTTTCTGTAGTGCTCCTGATAATGGTAGGTACTGTTTTTGCGGTGGGGCCTGCAGGTCTGATAGTCACATTGTGCAAAAACGGCGGTGTTTCCGGACTTTTAAGCACAACTTTGTTCTGGCTTGTGATCATACTTGTATACTATTTTGTTGCAACATTCATATCGATCGATAAGATCATAGGAAAGATATATCCGCTTTTCGGTATCTGTCTGATAGTTATGGCTATCGGGGTTATCATCGGGATATATACGAACCCGGATTTCACGATACCTGAGATATGGAGTCATATGTATAACATGCATCCGGCGGGAACACCTATGTGGAGCTTCATGTTCATCACTGTGGCCTGCGGTGCGATATCCGGATTCCACTCTACGCAGTCGCCTCTCATGGCACGCTGCATGAAGAGTGAGAAACAGGGACACTTTGTTTTTTACGGTGCAATGGTTGCAGAAGGTATAATCGCCCTGATATGGGCAGCGGCAGGATGTGCGCTTTATAACGTTACGGGCGGACTGAATACAGGTCTTGCGGCAGTACTTGCAGATGGTCAGTCAGCTGCTATATATGACGTATGCTCGAAGACGATGGGCGGCGTCGGCATCGCACTCGCAATGATCGGAGTTATCGTGTGTCCGATCACATCAGGCGATACGGCTTTCCGTTCAGCGAGACTTACTCTGTCTGACTGGTTCCATCTCGATCAGGGAAGCTATATGAACAGACTCAAGCTCTGTATACCTGTACTTGGTGTAGGAGCGGTGCTCGGTATAGGAAATGCGATAGGAGCGATCGATTATACAGTTATATGGCGTTATTTCAGCTGGACGAATCAGACCTTAGCTATGATCGTTCTGTGGGCAGCTTCGATGTATCTGGTAACGGAAAAGAAGAACTACTGGATCACAGCAGTGCCTGCAACATTCATGAGTGCGGTTTCATGTACATACTTCATACTTGCGCCGGAGTGTCTTGGAGGCATAATCAATTCAAAGACAGCTGACGGTGCAGTTATTTACAATACAGCGGTAGCCTACCCGATAGGTATCGTTTTCGCAGTGGTGCTTCTGATAGTTTTCCTTCGTGCGGCGAAAAAGCGTTCAGCGGCAGAAATCCAGGGATAAGAGAGGGTTTTGATCATGATTTTTAAACCGCATCCGCTCAGCTCGCGGCATCTCGGCAAGCAGGAACTTGAGATGGACAGAAAATCCTGCCGCAAAGCAGGTCCCTGCGGCGTCGGAGAAAAAGCGCTGTATCTGAACAGTTTTTTTATCGACAGGTATTACTATGTTCCGTTCGCATCAGTGGAACGGGTGTTCAAGCGTGTTGCGATGAGCAAAGGCGGATTTTCGGGCAAAGGAATCTTCGCCAGCATGCCGTACCTTGTCGTCGAATATGACGGTGGCCGGCAGAAACAGTGCAATTTCAAGCATGAAAATCATGTCGATGAGATCCTTGAAACGCTTTCTCGCGAACAGCCTCAGATAAAGCTGGTGAGCAGATCAGCGGAAGCAAAGATCGCAAGACAGAAGGAAGAGCTGAACGAAGAACTGCGTTCGCGGCCGGAGCTTACACAGAAGGCGGCAACAGAGATCGACAAGCTTCAGGAAGCTATAGACTATCTGGAGCAGAAACCGGGATTAAGCGAAAATCTGAGCCGGGCGGCGAGGAAAAAGCGTGCTTATCAATGTTCCAGCCCGAGCTACAGATGGGTGGCTATGGCTGTCACGATGCTCGGTTTCATTGCAGTTGCAGCAGGCATATATTCGTTCACGGTACACAATGGTCTTGCGGTATACTTCGCACTGTTTGGGTTTGCAGCAATATTTACATTTGCAGGCTTCAGTGTGCTGCCTACAGCACGGAACAACAAGAAGTCGATAATGAGGTATGATGATGATTCAAAACGGCAGATGGAGGAATATGTCAGGGATTATCCGGATTTTCCTGTCCCTGCCAGATACGCGCATCCTGTGGTGCTTAAACGTATGCAGCGTGTTATTATGCAGGGGCGTGCGGCAGATATAGAACAGGCACTGGACGTGGTCAAAGATGATCTCAGAGCTCTGAACAGCGATGTTCAGGTATCACAGAAAGAATATGATGAAGTGGTCGCGATCAAGGCGATGTTCCTGAATGCAGGATATCAGTAGAAAAACCGATTGCAGAAAACAGGACATATTTCAGGGGCTGTACATTGACAAATGTTGTTTTGTCAGTGCACAGCCCCTGTTTTGCTGCAGGATCGTAAAACTACTTGAGATTTTCAGGGTTGAGGCATTCTAGTTCAGGGATCACGAAAAGACCGTCTTTTCTGATCAGCACATCGTCGAAATAGATCTCGCCGCCGCCGTATTCAGGTCGCTGTATCGTGACAAGATCCCAGTGTACGGCGGATTTGTTGCCATTGAAAGCGTCTTCATATGCGGCTCCAGGCGTCAGGTGGAAGCTGCCCGCGATCTTTTCATCAAAGAGAGTGTCCTTCATCGGCTCCAGTACGTACGGATTCACGCCGATCGCGAATTCCCCGAAGTACCTTGCGCCTTCATCTGTGTCGAGCAGCTGGTTGATGCGCTCGTTGTTGTTGGATCTCGCATCGACGATCTTGCCGTCTTTGATCTCGAACACGATGTTTTCATAGGTGAAGCCCTGTTCCTCCGATGGTGTATTGTATGAGATGATGCCGTTCATCGATTCTCGTACCGGCGCAGTGTACACTTCACCGTCCGGGATGTTGCACTCACCTGCGCATTTTACAGCCGGGATGCCCTTTATAGAAAACGAAAGGTCAGTACCGGGACCCTTGATCTTTACATTATCTGTCTTTTCCATCAATGCAGCCAGCGCATCCATGGCTCTGTTCATCTTTGCATAATCTAGCGTGCACACGTCGAAGTAAAAATCCTCGAACGCATCGAGACTCTGTCCGGCGAGCTGTGCCATCGAAGGGTTAGGGTATCTCAGGATGACCCACTTGGTGTGATTGACTCTGTAGTCCAGAGTCGGAGTAGTGATCCTGTTGTACATATTGAGCTTTTCTGACGGCACGTCGGAAAGCTCGGCAGAGTTGTTTCCGGCACGTATGGCGATGTAAGCCTGCATGCCTTTCATCTGCGCCAGCTGGCATTCGTTGATGAATTCGGCCTGTTCGCGGCGGCAGCCCATCAGGACCTCGCGAGTGATCTCTGAGTCGCGTATCTCCGTAAACGGCATCCCGCCTTTTTTGTAAATGTTGCGGATTATCTGCTTCACGAGCGGCTTGCAGCATTCGCCTTCGTATGAAATGAGAACTTTCTCACCTTCCTGGACTCTGCAGGAATAGCTGACGAGCAGGTCAGCCAGTTTTTCGATTCTTGGATCCATTTATTTCCTCCCGATTTATGTTAATTTTGTAAATTTCTATAGTTATTGTACCCTAAATGTGGTATTTTTAAAAGGACAGATTGATCGGAGGTATTACGTATACGGTGAGAAATATTTTTGTTATAAATCCCCATTCGGGTAAAAAACGCAGACAGAGGAAGCTGATCGCGGATATCGAGGCTGCGGCATCGAAGCTTGGCGTACAGTGCGAAGTATATTATACAAAGGATGCAAAGGACGGCGAGCGTTACATAAAGAAAGTCTGCGAGGCAAATGCCGCGGGCGGCGAAAAGCTGCGCATTTATGCATGCGGCGGTGACGGAACGATAAACGAAGCGGTGAACGGCGCTTTTGGATATGAAAACGTAGAGATCGGTGCGGTGCCGATGGGGACAGGCAACGACTATATCAGGAATTACGGTACTGCGGAGGATTTTCTGGATATGGAAAGGCAGCTTACGGGAACGTCTGTCGGCAGCGATCTGATAAGGTATGATGCGGAGTATAACGGCGTCACTACGAGCGGGTACTGTGCGAATATGTTCAATATCGGATTTGACTGCAATGTAGTGGATATGACGGCGCGTGTGAAAAACTGGCCGCTCGTGGGCGGCACGCTGGCGTATCTGATATCCGTAGCGATAATGCTGATACGAAAGAAGGGGGCGGATATCCGGATCTGCTATCCGGACGGTCGCGAGTCTGACGGAAAGATCCTGCTCGTCGCTATCGCCAACGGGTGTTACTGCGGCGGCGGTGTGAAAGGCGTGCCTTACTGCGAACTCGACGACGGCTTCATGGATGTGAGCGTCGTGGAAAACATCAGCAGGAGTCTGTTCATGGCGCTGTTTCCGAGCTATTCCAAGGGTACTCATATGCAAAAGCGCACGATCCGCGAGAAACATATAATAAAATACACTAAGGAAAAGCTGCTGACTGTCATTGCGAACGGGGAAAGTCTCAGGCTGTGCACTGATGGTGAGATAACGACGCAGAAAAAAATCGACTTTTCTGTTGTACACGACGCATTTCGTTTTATCGTGCCTGCGCCGGTACGGTAACAGCCGGATATGAAACAGCGGAGTGAGAGCGTGATGATCTGGAAAAGTAAGAATCAAGTAGAATTCGGGAAGCAAAAATCGGCACTGCAAAAATCGCTGATGTGTAAACAAAAATGTTGCAAGCCGGTCCATTTTCATGTATACTAATTACTGTTCACTGATGAAAACCAAGAGCAGTGGACAGTAAACGCTTTGGAGAGTTGTCAGAGTGGTCGATCGTGCAGCACTCGAAATGCTGTGTCCTTAACCGGACCCAGGGTTCGAATCCCTGACTCTCCGCCATAACCAAAAAGACGCCAGTGAGGCGTCTTTTTGATTATCGTAGAAATCCCGGGGATCCAGGCCATCGAAAGATTCTATCCGGCTGTAGCTGTGAAGATCCCTGACTCTCAGCCATTTGGTATATATCTGCGGTACCAAGATTGCATTTTCAAGGAGCTATATTTGGTAAAATTCCTCTGATATCTATCGGTTCCGATGAGGCTGTTTACCAAGACCTGGATTTTACTCATGACTTTTTGGTAACTTTCTTCAAAAAATATGTTATTTTCAATGATAAAATGCTAAAAGTCAATGCTTAGGATCTCGTTCTTGGTATTCACCACTAGAAATACAGCCGAATAATCGTCTTTTTTACCAACAAGAGCCATTTGGCAAACGATTTTTGGTTTTTACATAAGCAGATCATTGATCCCATTGGCTTCACTGGTCCCTCACAGCTCGCTCATTTGATCCTTAACATACAACAGCATATGATAGTGTAAAATAATTGAGGAGTTTCAAAAAAATAAAACAGAGATCGATTCCTTAATGGTAAAATAGATTTTCCA
>CAKQIZ010000024.1 GCA_934247125.1 uncultured Clostridia bacterium | reverse complement strand
CCTGCACGTTATATGTACATAATGGCAGAAGACGGAAACTTCCCTAAATACTTCGGTAAGGTTCATCCTAAATACAAGAGCCCTCACCGTGCTGTAGTTCTCTGCGGAGTACTGGGGATCTTCTTCATCCTGTCAGGTTCCATCAAGATCGTAGCTATGATGTGTGCATACAACCAGATACAGGCATATATCATCGGATTCATGTCATTCCTCGGACTGAGAAGGAAAGAACCGGATCTCAAGAGACCTTGGAAATGTCCTGCAGGTACATTCGGTGCATGGTTCAGTATCATATGCTTCGCATTACTGCTGATACTTGCATATGACCCTGTTGCTATCTGGTACAATGTCGTTTGGGACGTACTCGCTATCCTGTACTATGTACTCTTCGTCCGCAAGAGACCTATCCCGCAGGAAGCTATCGACGTAGAAGCTCTTACACTGGCTACTACTGATCCTACTCCTGAAGAAAAGGCTAAGCTCGACAGACAGTACAAGTTCTGGAGAATAGGCGCTTATCTCGCAGCTGCAGCCGGTATCTTACTGTTCGTATTTGCATGGATATTCTAAAATGAGAAAATTTATAGGAACTGTATTATTCATATTTCTGATGATACTGGCCACCGCAGGCCTTGCTGCATACGTTATGCAGGAGGCATTCAGAGAACCTATCACATTCAAGGAATTCTTTGAAATGGTATTCAATAAATAGGATCGCCAGACAGGTTCTCCCTGCAGGCTCACGAAAAAACCCTTGTCAGACCGCACCAAGCGTATGACAGGGGTTTTGTTTTATACAGTGATGATCTGTCCGTTTGCACAGCAAAAGATCCCGCAAGCTGTTCTGCGAGATCTTTTGCTTTTGTGTTATGTTATGATGTTTCCTATCCCCAGAGTTCTTCATCAGAAGGCACATGATTGTCCGGCATGTATCTTGCTATCCTTGATACATTCATTAGATGCTTGTAATCGAGGTTTTCAGAGATACTGTTGTGTCCCCATGAACCGCATCCCAGAGTATTTGTAGGTGCGAGGCCATTGTAGAAGCTTCCGCCTGCGCTGCTTGCCGATACCTGATTTATTACAAATCTTGAGGCGCAGAGCTCTGTTCCTACATATTCGATATGCTTCTCTGAATCCGAGTGGAATGCCACGCTGTGACCTTTCCCGTCTTTTTCAAGGTTTTCTCTTGCGATATCAACGCCTTCCTCAAGCGAGCCATACTTGTAAGCGGCGATGACAGGCGCCATCTTTTCTCCGCCAAGAGGATCGGTAAGGCCTGTTCCTTCTGCTTCAACAACGATTATCTTCGTATCTTCCGGCATGTCTATACCTGCAAGCTTTGCAATGCTGCTGCATGGCTGGCCTACCGAGTGTCTGTTAGGCTTGCCGTCCCGGAAAAGCGCATTCCTTACTTTTTCAAGTTCTTCCTTGTCGCTCACCACATAAGCTCCGTTTGCCTTGAATTCTTCGATAACATCGTCATAATCGTTCTCGCTGCAGATCACCGACTGCTCTCCCGAGCATATGATACCATAGTCAAATGTTCTGCCTGCTATGATCTTAGGTACTGCTTCTTTGCAGTCATATCCTTCGTCTATGATGCACTGCACGTTTCCCGCTCCTACGCCAAGAGCCGGCCTTCCGGAGCTGTATGCTGCTCCTACCACTCCTGAACCGCCTGTAGCGATAACGACATCTGCAGATGCGATCAGATTCTTCGTATTCTCTCTCGAATGCTGATCGAGGATCTGTATGAGATAGTCAGGATATCCCAGCTTCTTCAGCTCTCTGTTGATAAGCTCGACTGTCTCTGTGCTGCATTTGATCGAGCTGTGGTGCGGTGTGATTATTATCGCATTTCCACATTTGAGAGCAAACATCGCATTGCTCATCGGTGTGACGATAGGGTTCGTGCATGGAGTTATCGCTGCCACAACTCCCATCGGTTTTGCGATCCTTGTGATTCCTGTCGTTTCGTCAGTATCCAGTATGCCGCGGGATTTTTTACCCTTTAATGAATTCCAGATTATCTTTGATTTCTGTTTGTTTTTTGCGATCTTGTCCGGAACATTTCCCATGTTCGTTTCCTGTACTGCGATCTCTGCAAGATACTCGGCATTGTCATATACTGTCTTTCCTATCACTTTTACTGCGATATCCACTTCTTCCTGGCTCATTTTTTCAAACGCTGCCTGGGCTTTTCTCGCTCTGCTTATATACTCGTCAATATACATTTTGCTCATTTCGCTGCTGTTCATTTCTATACCTCCGTTTATTCTTCCATTTATTTTTCTGTTTTCAAATATGATATATCAAAATCAAACACCTTTAGAGCATGCTTCCCGTATCGAGAAATCTGCTGTGCCACGACAGAGCCTCACTGAGGATATGCGGTGTGTGAAGCACTGATCCTTCGCACGCTCTTCTGAAATAGCTCATCAGTTCATCTCTGAAATCAGGATGTGCGCAGTTTTCTATTATCTTTACTGCCCTTTCCTTAGGACTGAGGCCTCTCAGATCTGCATATCCCTGCTCTGTAACAAGTACCATCACTTCATGTTCCGTATGGTCCACATGAGATACCATCGGAACTATAGAAGATATCCTGCCGTCTTTTGCTGTGGAAGCCGTGCTGAAAATCGATATCGCCGCATTTCTCGAAAAATCGCCTGATCCGCCGATCCCGTTCATCATCTTCGACCCCATTATATGTGTCGAATTCACATTTCCGTAGATATCCGCTTCGATAGCGGTATTCATGGCTATCACGCCCAGGCGTCTTATGACTTCAGGATTGTTGCTTATTTCCTGCGGTCTCAGGATTATTTTGTCCCTGAAAAACTCCACTTCATCCAGAAAATGCTCCAGCTCTTCCGGCGACGGACTCAGCGCCGTCGTAGACGCCATTGTAGCTTTCCCTGATCTGAGCAGATCCAGCATCGAATCCTGTACGACTTCCGTATAGCATGTCATGCCTTCATACTGTGAATCACACAGCCCGTAAAGCACTGCGTTCGCTACGCTTCCTACTCCTGACTGCAACGGCAGCAGTGAAGTGCTCAGTCTTCCGGCTCCCACCTCGGCCTCGAAAAACTTTATTATATTGTCCGAGATCTTCTGAGATGTCTCGTCCACTTTTCCGAGGGGTCTGGTCTTGTCCTGCATGTCGGTAATAACTACAGCTGCGATCTTATCAAAACCGCACTCCATGTATGTCGTTCCGATACGGTCTGAAGGGGAGCAGATATTTACAGGCTTGCGATCCGGCGGATTGTCCAGTATCACTATGTCCGCCATACCTTCAAGACTTAGCGGCTTTGCCAGATTTATCTCCACGATCACTTTATCTGCATTCCTTATGAACGACGGTGTGTTCCCGACTGCTGTCGTAGGAACTATGTCCCCGTTTTCCGTGATCGCAAGACCTTCTACTATAGCGACATCTATTTTGTTCAGAACTCCGTAATTCACATACTGCGTACTTTGCGAAAGGTGCATGTCCACATAATCTATCTCACCTTCGTTTATCTTATCTCTTATCGCCGCATTTGTATGATATGGCAGACGCCGCCTTATCATTCCCGCCTCTGTCAGCGCCGTGTCGATCTCAGGGCCTACCGAAGCACCGGAATAAACATCGATCTTTATCTTTTCTCCCCGCTTCCCTCTCTCGGCAAGTGCAAGAGGAACTGCTTTGGGATATCCCGACGGCGTGAATCCACTAACGCCCACAGTCATCCCATCGCTGATCAGTTCTGCTGCCTCTTCAGCAGTCCTCACCAGCGAAAGCGCCCTGGCATCTCTCAGGCGAGCTTCAAGACCATCTTTTGCTTTACTCATAACTGCATCACTTCCTTCAATATCTGATATAACTGCTGCCGGTTTTATCCGGTCGACTATAGTGTCTTCCTTCATGTTTATAATTTAACATGCCGTTTTCAGAAAATAAAATCAACTTTTCTTATGGATATATCGACTTTTCCTATAGTATGCAAAAGCAGATGACATCAAGGCAGTCAGCGGAAAAGCCGGATATTTTTCACTATCTCATATAAAAGTGTGATCATAAAGCATAAAACTCCAATAAAAATGTGAGGAGTGATCCTGTGGAACGATTTATCTTAAAAAAGCTGCTGGATCGGAGCCAACACAAGCAGCAATAGTATGAAAAAGTTCAAGGCAGATTTATATACTTCATTGTCTGTTGCTCTGTGTCAGACATGTCTGTTATACTGAGTCTGGAAATCAAATCAGAAACAAATACCGGAAATGGGGTGTATACGGGACTATGAATATCAACCACCTGCACTATTTTGAAGAAGTCTGCCGACAGGGAAGCATCACGAAAGCATCTGAAATATGCCACATATCGCAGCCTTCGATAACCGCAGCAATAAACGGACTTGAAAATGAACTCGGATATAAACTGTTCTCACGCGTCAACAACCGCCTGTACCTTACGGATGAAGGGCAGGCATTCAAAGAAATAACACAGCAGTTTCTCAAGGAGATGGCAAGCTACTCCGAAAAAGCTCATGACATTGCAAAGAACAGAAAAACCATCCTGAAACTGGGTGTCCCTGCGGTGATGGGTACATACTTTTTCAAAAAGATCATCCCCGGATTCAGCAACGAGCATCCCGACATACAGCTTGAGATCTTCGAGATCGCAACGATCAACGGAGTATCGATGCTCCGCAATGCAGAGCTGGATCTGCTTCTGGGCATAAAAAACGAGACTTCCTACACAAGCTGTGATTCAAAGGAAATATTCAGCACTGAGCTGCAGCTAGCCGTAAACAGGAATCACCGTCTCGCAAAGGAAAAAGTGATAAAAGCCGACATGCTTTCCGGACTTCCCATGGTCATCATTTCCAAAGGCTCATACCACAACAGTGCCGTGCTGTCCACATTCGAAGATATAGATCTGAATATAATCATGCATTCCAGCCAGATGTCAACTATACACTACATGCTCCGTAACGATCATGCCGCTACTATAATCTACAGGGATATATTCACAAACGACCCTGATATATGCTGCATCCCGCTGGAACGAACGATCCCGGCTCACGTACATGTATTCTGGCAGAAAAACACTTATGTATCTTCCGCAATTAAGTCATTCATTGCATATATAACCCGACTGGAGATATGATCACAAGTCTGCCCGCCGGGCGCACTGACCGCCGAATGCACCATGCAAAAGAGCGATACCCGCGCAGCATCACTGAACTGCCGGATATCGCTCTTTTTTCCTTGTTAAAACTCTAAAACAGCTTCTGTATCTCCGATATGTTTTTTATCCCTATGAGCTGCAGTCTGCCTGCTCCGCTCTCATCACGGCGGGCATTGATCTCTGAAACAGCCTTCCTGAGACGCTGTGCGTTTTTCACAGGAAGCACGATCCTCTCAAAACCGAGCTTTCCCGCCTCCCTGATTATCTTTTCACTGTTCTGCACTGCTCTCAGATCTCCGGTGAGACCTATCTCTCCGAGAGCTACGGTCCTGCTGCCCAGTGCCTTTCCCTTGTATGAGGAATAGACTGCGAGAGCCACCGCCAGATCCGTATACGTTCCCTCCGGCCTGATACCTCCTACGATATTCACATAGACGTCCTGATTTATCAGCGACAGCCCCATTTTCTTCTCGAGGACCGCCAGGATCATGTTGAGACGCGAGTTTTCCACACCGATCGATGTACGCCTTGCAAACCCTATATTCGTCGGTGATGTGAGCGCCTGCACTTCAAGCACCAGAGGTCTTGTCCCCTCATAAACTGCCGTCACGACCGCACCTTCGCTCTCCTTCTCTATCTCCTCGAGAAGTGTCCCCGACAGGTTTTCGATCTCTATCAGTCCCTGTTCCGCCATCTCGAATGCTCCTATCTCGCTAGTCGTACCGAATCGGTTCTTCTGAGCTCTGAGGATACGCATCTCGTGGCTCCGTTCTCCTGTGAAACTGAGAACACAGTCGACCATGTGCTCAACGATCCTCGGACCAGCCAGATCTCCGCTTTTTGTCACGTGCGCGACGATAAACACCGGGATGTTGTAGACTTTTCCGATGCGCATCAGTTCGTTGCCGCATGCTCTCACCTGTGAAACGCTGCCCGGCGCCGAATCCAGCTCGTAACTGTACATCGTCTGGATCGAGTCTATTATCAGGAACTGCGGATCCAGCTGCACACACGTCTCGCTTATGCTCTCTATGTTTGTCTCCGCAAGTATATAAAGCTCTTCGGGCAGTCTGCCGCATACTCTGTCGGCGCGCATCTTGATCTGCTCCTCGGATTCCTCGCCCGACACGTAAAGCACCGGACCTTTTCCCGATGCGATATGTGCCGCCGCCTGTATTATGATCGTCGATTTACCGATCCCCGGCTCTCCCGAGATCAGCGTCAGAGATCCCGGCACCAGACCGCCGCCCAGGACTCTGTTGAGCTCGCCGATGCCTGTATCTATCCTTCCTTTTTCACCGGAGATCACTTCCCTGAGCTTCACAGGACTGCCGGCTCTGCTCGCGCTCTGCGGTATGCTGCCGAACGCCGCTGAGCCTGCACCGGAAAGCGCGCCCGGACCCGCTCCTGACGCTCGCCCCGATGCTGACGCTCCGCTCCTGCCCGCACTTCTGCCTGCACCGGCCATCGCGGAACTCCTGCGCCTTTTATCATCTATATTCAGATCTATTACCTTTTCCTCCACCATCGTGTTCCATGCACCGCAGATGCACTGTCCCAGCCATTTAGGGCTCTCATACCCGCACTCCTGGCACACGAAAACCGTCTTGTTCTTTTTAGCCATACCCGCACCTCTTCAAAAAGCTTTTTTCAATCAGTATTATAGCAGAATATCGCGCCGTTTTTACTGTTTTGTAAAATAAAACACCGTTCATCCTCAGGTTCCTCACAAAACGCAGGATCCCACAAAGCGCGAATTCCCCTCGCAGGCCACGCATAAAGCACAGAAAGGCTGTCTCTCGCGAGACAGCCTTCCGGGTTTGATTATGTTATATGTTATGTTAAGAAAACTATTTGCTTTCCTGTTTTGCCTGGTGATCTGCTATGATCTTCTGTGCGATCTGAGCAGGTACTTCTTCATACCTTTCGAATGCCATAGTGAAGCTTCCTCTTGCCTGAGTCATCGATCTGAGCACGATGGCGTAGTCGAACAGCTCTGCCTGCGGTGCTTCCGCGATCAGCTTCTGTCCGCCGCCTGCAACCGGCTCCATACCGAGGATCTTGCCCCTTCTCTTGTTCATGTCGCCCATAACGTCACCCATGTGATCGTCAGGAACGATGATCTCGAGCTTCATAACAGGCTCGAGCAGACAAGGCTTGGCCTCTGCGATACCCTTCTTGAATGCGAGCGAAGCTGCGATCTTGAACGCCATTTCGTTCGAGTCAACATCGTGATATGAACCGTCATACAGTACTGCCTTGATGTTGACTACCTTGCAGCCCGCGAGAGGACCCTTTTCCATAGACTCTCTGAGTCCCTTTTCTACAGCAGGAACGTAGTTCTTAGGGATCGAACCGCCGAACAGTTCTTCCGAGAACTCGAATTCTTCCTGTGCAGGTGAGAATCTGATATGAACGTCACCGTACTGGCCTGCGCCTCCGGACTGCTTCTTGTGCTTGCCCTGTACATCCGAATTGCCCTTGATGGTTTCTCTGTACGCGATCTTCTGAGGCACTGTCACCACATCCACTCCGAACTTGTCTTTGAGCTTGGCTGTAACGATGCTGAGCTGGATCTCGCCCTGCCCGCCAAGAAGCGACTGATGTGTCTCAATGTTTCTTTCGAGTACGAATGACGGATCTTCTTCCATAAGCTTATGCAGACCTGTTCCGACTTTTTCGTCGTCGCCCTTGTCCTTAGGCTCTATCGCTATGTAAAGCGCAGGAGCAGGGAATTTAACAGGCGGGAATTTCACGATGTTTGCCTTTTCACAGAGAGTGTCGCCTGTCTTCGTGAACTGCAGTTTTGCGATAGCCACGATATCTCCGGCTTCAACTACCGGCGCTTCCACCTGGTTCTTTCCTCTCATGAAGAACATCGAACCGAGTTTTTCCGATTTCTGTGCTCTTGCATTGTATATTTCCTGACCGGATTTCAATGTCCCCGAAATCACCTTCGCCAGCGAGATCTTGCCGAGGAACGGGTCTGCGATCGTCTTGAACACGAATGCTGCAGGCTTTCCGGCCGGATCCACCTTGACCTTGATATCTTCGTCAGAATCGTTCTTCGCATCGTAATCCTCATGCTCTGCAGGTGTCGGCACGAACTTTATGAAATCATCAAGTACTTCTGTTATCCCGTCACCCTTTATCGACGAGCATGCCAGAACAGGCACGATGTCCCCCGATCCGATACCGTGTGAAAGTCCATGATTGAACTCTTCGTCAGTGAACTCTTCACCTGAGAAGAATTTCTCCATCAGAACTTCGTCAGTCTCTGCGATCGCTTCGTTCATCGCCTCTCTGTCGTCAAGAGTGACTACGGATGTGCCGAATTTATCTTTAAGATCTGCTATTACCTTGTCAATGTCAACATTATCCTTATCGGTCTTATTGATCAAGAAGAACTTTGGAATACCGAATTCTTTGCATGAATTCCAGGCTTTTTCTGTTCCAACCTGAATACCTGCTGAAGCATCTACCAGAATTGCTGCTGCTTCTACTGCTCTCAATGCCGAATTTACTTCACCGACAAAATCGAAGAATCCCGGAGTGTCGACAAAATTGATCTTTACGTTATTGTACTCTACAGGTACGATAGAAGTACTGATAGAATAACCTTTTTCGATTTCCATTTTGTCGTGGTCTGAAACGGTATTTCCGTCTTCGACTCTGCCAAGTCTGCTGATAACGCCTGTTGCAAGTAACGCAGCTTCAAGGAATGTTGTCTTGCCGCTTCCGCCGTGTCCTACAAGTGCAACGTTTCTTATGTTTTCACTCTTATAGCCCTTCATCAAATAAGTCCTCCCTAATTAGTTTTATAAAGATGCCTTTATTATAGCATTGTAAAAGGAGTATTACAACAAGATTAAATGCAATTTTCTGAATTATCTAGTGCTTGCACTGCAAGATTGTCTCTGCCTGCTGAAACGCCGCTCACCGTACATCTGCAGCAGCATCGGCGACAGCATGAAACATGCATATGCAGTATAAAAAACATATGACACCGGCGTTATGCGGTTCATTATCAGCTGAGGGTCGTAATATATATGCGTCTGATCCAGCATCACTGCCATCAGCGTCAGAGTGATGCACAGGAATGTGAATACGACATAGCCCCTGTCTCTGTTGTCGAACCTGTATATGGAAAACGCAGTGCGGCCTTTCAGCGAGTAACCGCGGCTTTTCATGGACTGTGCACTTTCCACGATGCTCTCTGTGAACCATGTGATGAGCACGGAAACCATTCGCATGCAGTTCGCTGCGCGTTTACACAATGTTCCCTGTCTGCGCCCTTTTCCGATACCTGCCTGTGCTCCGTCCACTCTGCCGGCCTGCTTGACGAGTCTCGGCAGACACCTCAGTATGATAGACAGGAACAGTGACAGCTTAGGCGATATACGGCCAAAAAGATAGACGACCTTGTCAGCTGAGAATATCACAAACAGGCATGACACCAGCATTATCACAGCTGCGGCCGACACGCCGGTCTGCAGACCATACGCAGCCGCCTCGAGAGTGATATGATTGCCTATGAGATTTTCTCCCAGATATGTCACTCCGAAGTGATTGTAATACGAATACAGCCACGTGTATCCCAGTATCAGCGGTATCAGGCACAGATCCGGCACAAGCCCCCTGATGCCTCTCAGCTTCACAGAATACATGAATGCAGACACATATGCGATCGCGACAAAAACGGGGTGATCGAACAGCGCTGCCGATACGATCGCGCCCGTAAAATATATGAGATTTATCGCCGGGTGATAGCTGTCGAACCTCATAAGACCTCATCTGCCTCCATTATCCCGTATTTTTTCTTTATGCGGTCGAGCTTTTCCAGCATCGGCCTGCAAAGGATAAACACGGTTGCCATAGTCGATACCGCAAGCACTGCATTGAATGGAACTCCCGCTGCCATAACGGGCATCACCGATGAAGCATCGATACTGCTGCTCATCGTGAAAACCGTGCACAGATCCAGCAGCGGTCCCGTCACGAGCATTATCAGCAGCCCGCTGAATATCGTGACCGCCAGTTTCTTTTCCGCGCTTATTATCCCCCTGCGCGCAAGCAGCCCGGCGATGGATCCGGCGATCCCGTATGCGAACATCTGCCACGGAGTCCACAGCCCCTGCCCGAAAATAAAATTGCTGACAAATGCAGTGAGCGAGCCTGTCAGGAACCCTCCGCCCGGTCCGAATGCCATGCCGGCTATGATTATCATGCCGATAACAGGCTTGACCTGCGGAAGCATGATGAATGCCGCCCTCGAAGCGACTGCGATACCGCACATAACTGCGATCATCACCATCTCGCGCGCCTCCGGTCTGCGCCTTTCGAACTGTGCGAAAAACGGTACCATCGAAAGAAGTATGATCAGCACGCCTGCTATATAATATCCTCTGCCGCCTAAGTGCGGCGCTGCAAACATCGCTGCCGGTATCAGCACGAGAACCGTCAGCAGCCCTGCCGCCGCTTTTCCTCGGCTGCGGCTGCCCGTTCCGTCTTCCGCGTGCACACCTGTTTTCTTTATCTGTTCAGCTGACATAATCTGATCACATCCTCATCTGTAATAGCATCGTCGAATATATGGCGGCTCATCCTGTTGGCTGCCGTCGTGTAAAAGCTGTTCTGCGAGAAAAATCTGTCCGGAGTATTCGTCGTGATGATGCTGCCGTCGAACATCATGCTCACGGTATCAGCATACCTGGCGCAGAACTCCACATCGTGCGACACCATCACTATCGTCACGCCGTGTTTTTTGAGCTCCCCGAGTATCCCTGCGAACTTTATCTTGAAAAAACAGTCCATTCCTTTTGTCGGCTCGTCGAGCAGCAGTATCTCAGGTCTTGTAAGCAGCACCTTGGACAGTGCCGATCGCTGCTGTTCTCCTCCCGAGAGATCGTACGGATGACTGTCCAGCAGATCTTCTATATCGCAAAGCTGCGCCGTTTCGGCTATCGCGGCGTCTTTTCCGCTGCGAGCGTCCGCCTGTGAACTGCCCGGCAGCATCTCTTCCAGTTCTTCTCTCACTGTCTTTTTGACGAACAGGCTCTTTGGATCCTGAGGAAGCATCGCCAGTTTTCCGTGGAAAAGCTCACCGCTACTGTATTTTTCGAGGCGTTTCCCGTCTATAATGACTTTGCCTCTGTACGGCCTGCATATGCCGCATATCGTCTTCAGCGCCGTGGATTTGCCTGTGCCGTTGCCGCCTGCTATCGCAAAGAGCTCGTTTCGCGGCACTTCAAGGGAAAATCCTCTCAGCACGTCCGGTGAGTTTTTTTCATATCTGAACCATGCTTCCTTTATTTCAATCGCAGGTTTTGAAGTCTCATGTCTCTGGCGAATCACAGTCTCGCCGTCTGCTCCGGCCGCACTCACAGACACCTGGCCGGCCATGCCTGCAGCCATCTGCCCGGGCACTCCGCGCCGCGCTGCAGCTGTCTGCCCGTTCGCACCTCGCTTTCCTGCAGCTTCAGCCAGCGATCTGACCTTTATCTCTCTGCCCTCGAACTCACGGCTGAGCCACGTCCTGCCTTCCCTTACGGTCAAAGGGCACTTACGGCCGCCTGCATCCACAGTTCCGCCGGATAAAGCATGCCGCTCCGGCTCTGCCGGACCGGATCCTGCTGCATCGGCTCGAACGCCGAAATATATCTGCATCGGAGCCGGCATCGCTGTGAACATCTCGCTGCCCTGCTCATACATCTGCTGCCCGACCTCCCCCGGACCTCCGCATGCCGCGATCCTGCCGTTTTGCATAACGACCACCATGTCAGATGCGTGCAGTATGTCCTCCAGCCTGTGCTCAGTGATGATCACGGTCGTTCCGAGCTCCAGGTTGATCTTCCTGACTGTATTCAGAAAATCCGCCGCCGCTATCGGATCGAGCTGGCTCGTCGGCTCGTCCAGTATGAGCACTTCCGGCTGCATCGCCATTACCGACGCCAGGTTCAGCAGCTGCTTCTGCCCGCCGGAGAGCTCCGCCACATCTTTGTGGAACCAGTCCTGTATCCCGAAGTAACTTGCCATTTCCGCGACACGAAGACGCATCGTCTTCTGATCGACACCAAGGCTTTCAAGCCCGAAAGCAAGCTCGTGCCAGACCTTGTCTGTGACCACCTGATCTTCGGGATCCTGCATGACATAGCCGATCATCGACGACTGCTCTCTGAGTCCGGCTTTCTCCAGCGGCCGCCCGCCGAAAAATATCTCTCCGGTCTTTTTTCCATGAGGAGCCAGTACGCTTTTCAGATGTCTCAGCAGTGTAGTCTTACCGCTTCCGCTCCTGCCGCATACCGTCACATAGCTTCCTCTTTCTATTTTAAGATTTATATCGTTCAGCGCCGGACGGCTGCCGCCCGGATAGTAAAACGTCAGATCCTTGATCTCAAAATGCGCCATTTTATCTCCTCCGTAATGTTCACCCCCGCCGGGATCATCAGAAAAATACCGTACGAGATCAGTCCCGCTGCTGAAACCGGATCTCCCGCAGGTTTTATGTAAAGTTCAGGTGTATACGTGACTTCTGCCGCTCCTGCGATGCAGCAGCATGCCGTCACTGTCATGAGCGCCGCCATGCATGCGAGCATGATGCGGTCTCTGAGCCCGAACCTGTATATCGAAAAGTTCGTTCTGCGGCCGCTGCCGCAGCCTCTGCCCCGCATGCTGTCGGCCGTCACGATGCCGCTTTCGAACGCCCATGAAGTCAGTGCCGAAAGTTCTGCCATCCCGTTTGCCAGCCGTTCTCTTTTTCCCGCTGCGCTATGCGCCGAGCCGCCTGTCACACCTATGCATCGCCTCGCTGTCGAGATCTGTCTCAGCCTTCGTCTGTATCCCGGCACCAGCCTGAGGACCATCGTCAGGATCAGCGACGCCGACGGAGCCAGTCTGCCGAACATGTGGATGAATTTATCGCTCGTCATCACGACATTATAGCACGAAAACCACAGCATCACAGCAGTAAACACCGCTGCAAGCGCCATTCCGTAAAACAGCGCCTCCGCAGTGTACGGTCTGCCTCCCATATAAGTGAACAGTACATGACCGCCCTGTGTATTGAGCAGAGGATTTATCAGTGTGACCGCCGCGGACACCGGGATCAGTCCGGTCAGCAGTTTTAGAGCACGCCTGCCCTTTAAGATAGCATAGTAAATGACAGCAGAAACCACAGAGCACATCAGGAACCCGGGATGGATCAGCACCATCCCGAATACCACAGCCCCGATGAAAAACGTGAAGTTTATCACCGGACTGTATGTCGAAAATGTGTCTCTGTGGTCTCTTGATTTGTCCATTATTTAAAATACCTGCTATGCCTGTTTCTTCGAACGCTTTCTTGCAATGATAACAGCTGCGAGCGCTGCCGCTGCTGCCGCCGCTATGATGATCCATATCAGCACATCTGCTTCCGCCTGCGCTCCCAGCAGTGAATCGACAGATTCCATCGACCCAGCTATGCCGTAAAGCGAGAAATCCGATGACTCGAAGCTTACAGTGCCGTCCTTCTCATCTGTGCTGCCTTCGATCAGCTGCACTTTACCGTCATCACTGATATGCACTATTATAGCACTATTATAGCTTCCGATGTCAGCAGAAGGCATTTTTACCTTTATCAGATCTTCAGGATGCCATTCGCTGCCGTCAAGTGTATTGATAAAGCTGATATCATTCATTGTAAAGATCTCACTGTCTTCACCGATCACATCTTTTACGGCTTTTTCCTGTGAGCTGCTCAGTTCCGCAGCAGTGATGCTGAGCTTTATGTACCACGGCAGTGCCTTTTCTTTGTTCTCTCTGACGTCTATGCCGCTTTCTTTATCATAGTGATACATCCTGCCAAGCTTAGCTGTGATCTTAGAGAACGTTTTCCAGGAGTCATCTGCCTCTACTGCCTTTTTCTCCGATTCGGAAAGCTCATTGTATGCCTTGTACGTATCTGCTACACTGATCAGCTGATCATCCGTGAACTGTTCTGCTCTTTCAGGCAGATCTGAACCGTTCAATGCTTTTATTTTCTCGATCACCGTCTTTGCCGCTTCTGTCAGTTCTCCGCTGAGTTTGACATCTGCAGTCTTTGTGACCGAACCGGCTGACCTGGTAGTCCCTGATGCACCGGCTTCTCCGCCTTTGCTGCTCTCGTTTTTCTTTTCATCTTCCCGCTTTTTCTCAGCTTCGAGCTGCGCGAGCTTTTTCTCCGCGTCGACAAGCTTGTCGTAGTTCGTTACCTTGTCTTTGTTTTCATCAGACAGGGCATCATAAGCTTTTCTTGCCGTATCGATCGCAGTTCTGCTGTCCAGCGTGACCTCTCCGATCCTGTCTATCAGGTTCCTCACTGTCTTGTAATCCGGCAGCCCCACTGCGAATACATTACCCGAGTCATTTTTATAGTACAGCGTGCCGTTTTTATCGCATATGATACTGCTGATGCAATACTGCTCGAATCCTTCCGCATCGTACAGCTCTATCAGCTCTGTATCGTCGGCTGATTTTGCATCATTTTTCACTTTTATCAGCGATATGCCGCCCGGATTCATATTGTATGTCGAGTAGAAGCACAGGTACCCCTCATCTTCATATGCTGTCGACAACAGCGTCGAGCACTGAGGATATCCTTTGAGTCCCACTGCATACTTCATTTCCAGCGTTCCTGCATCCGCTGCAACAAAATTTCCTGATGAGCCGCTGGATGATATCCCGCTTCCTGTTGCAAAATATACAGTTCCTTTGTAAACGACAGGTGTGCTTGTAGACTGAGCATTATAGTTCACCATCTTCAGCGATGAAAGCTTTCCTGTTTTCGCATCGACAGCTGCACTGCAGAGATATCCGCCCTTTGTTGTAAAGTAGATTCTGCCGCTTTCTTTGTCATAGGCGATAGACGACCTCTGGTCTCCTGCACCTTTGAGCTGAAGTTCACTGACGACCTCACCGGTCAGGCTGTCATATGATGTGATCGCCGAATCTCCTGAAGTACCGCTTCCACCGTCATCATTGCCGACTATGACATGATTGCCGACAGCGACCGAACCGGCCCAGTAGTATCCGCCTGACTGGCGGTGTCTCCATGTTGCCTGCTTTTCTTCATCAGTCCTTGTCACATCTTCATCCGTTACACTTATGCATACATAATTCGCATCTTTTACTTCTGAATTCCAGAAGCCTGTATATATATATCCGTTCGAATATGTTATAGGTGAGAGTGCCTGTCCCTTGAACGGATCCCTGTATATCCACAGTGATTCGAGTGTCTCTGCATTGAACGCCTGTATCGTGCCGCTGCCGAGAGGGCAGAATATCATACCTTCCGCATATACAGGAGGCGTATATCCGTAGCTCGGGCTGCCCGCCATAGTTCCCGTCTTCAAGGTCTCTCCGGTCTTTAGATCCAGCTTATATATCGTCGTTCCGGCCATCACGATCAGTGCATCATCTACTATGATCTGCACGCTGGGCGCAGCGTTCCATCCCGAACCTAGCTTCGCATTCCAGAGAAGCGTCGTGTCGTCCTTCGAAACAGGAGTCATCACATCCGTGATACCCATGTTGCTGTCGCTGCCGCGGAAATTGTTCCAGTCTGATGATACGTCTTTAAGGCCGTCATCTGCCGCCTTTTCGAGAGCTATCTTAAGTACGCCTCCGGCCGCAGGCACCTTGCCGCTCTGAGCCACATATCCGTACTTCGTGATCAGATATGTATACTCGTATTCCGCAAACATTCCGGAGAAGCTTCCGTCTTTATTCGCCTTTACTTCTGCCCCCTCTGAGTCGTAGACTTTGACGATCGCGTCATCCGGCGTGACATCTGCTTTGAAGTCAAGCTTCGCTGCACGCCTGAGATCAAGTATATATGTATTTTCCAGCCTGCCGTCTCCGCTTCCTGCTGAAACAGTGATCTCTATCTTTTCTCTGCCCTTTACATCTACCGCTGGTGATTCTTTCCCGTTATAAAGGATCGTATATCCCTGGTTTTTCGGTACAGCCGTCATATCAACGGTTTCTGCCTTTTCAGGTATCGTGAGTGTGTATCCACTCACAGATGACGAGAACTGTTTATCCAGATACAGTTCTGTCCCGCTGCTCTCTGCCGTGATACCGGTCAGTGTCGGCATACAGTCCACTGTAAATGTGTACTCGCTTCCTTCCTTGTCTGAGCCGGCTGCAGGCTCAACCTTTATCGTGATCGTATTCTTTCCCGGGCTAATACAGTTCGCAAACTTCGAGCTGCCGCTCTTCCATGTTATATCCTTAGACTCTCCGTCTCCGTAATACACTTTGACTTTCGCACTGCTGTCGCTGGCCTTTGCGCGGAAGCGCAGCTGGCTCACACTGTCAGTCTGTGCCGCGAGCACATACTCTGATGTTTCCGGGTCAAATACCTGCCCTGATGTATATTTATCCCCTTTGTTTTTCACCAGCACGCTGGTATTTGACGGCGAAGTTCCCGTATGTATGATCAGAGACTCCAGCCTTGCTTTTTCCGGTTTTTCGACCGTGAGCTCCACCGTATATGTATCTTCTGATGATACAAGTCCGTCACTGGCCCGGAACACCAGTTTATGTGTGCCTGCACTGTCGAATGTTACAGAATAGCTGCTTTCAGCAGCGACAGCTTCTGCTCCGTCTACAGACACCGTATAAGTCAGTTTGTCATTCTGCGGATCTTCGAATATCGAATCCAGATCCAGCGTGTACGCCTGCCCTTTCTTTACACTTGCTGCCGCGTTTCCCGGCACACCTTCTTTCAGCACCGGCGCACTGCTTGTCACGCTGACCTTGAGCCATGGTGATGTTATCGGCGTATATTCACTCGTACCATATGCTGATACATAATACGTCCCGGCCTTTGCAAAGGAGATCTCTGCATGTCCGTCTTCATCTGTGACCGCACCGCTGATATCTTGAGATTCACCTGTTGCCGCATCGACTACAGTCAGCTGTGCGTCTTCTACAGATCCCAGCCCGCCCTGTTTTATCGCATCTTCTTTCTTCAGTGCGCCGCAGTATGCGTACATCACGCCCTGCAGATCGAGAGATATAGATTCGCCCTGCTTCGCGCTCAGACTGCTGACCTTTGATCCGCCCTGCTCGAACCACGTGTAATAATCCATGTAATATGGATCCTGATAGAAGAAGACATCCATGCTGTCCCCATCTGATACAGGCGCCTGGTTTATCCTGTAGCCCGTATATCCGTATGCGCTGTTGTACTCGCTGTCAGGATCGTATGGAAAAGCTCCATTCACGGCGAAGCCTACCGCTGTGGTCTCCTCGCCCATTATCGTGCTTATAGTCCCGTCTTTCACTGCCAGTATACTGTCTTTCGTATCAGCATTAAATGCATCTTCGAGCATAACTTCATGCAGGCGCACCAGCACATCAAGTGCCGAAACGCTTTTTTCAGGATCGACAGCATCCGTATAACCGTATCGCTCTGCCAGATTACTGTCTACAGAGAGCGTCTGCGGCGTCATCAGGTATGTGTTAGCCTGCTGGAAAGAAACAGTGGCATCTGCTTTGACTGTAACGGGTTCTTTGATTTTTACCGTCAGGGTGTATTCCTGCGCAGGGTCGCTGCTGCTGTTCATAGAAATCCACGACGGATCCCCGCACTTTACAAGTATCTCTGTGCCATCGCTTACCGGGATAGCATCATTGCGCTTGTATTCTTTGTCTCCTGCAAAAGTGCGAACCTGGAAATTCTTATTTGCTGCAGTCGGTCTTATCGTAACGGTCTTCGTCCCCTCAGGAAGAGTGAGCGTATATTCATGAGTGTCTTTGTCAAATTCCGGTAAGATCGTTCCTGCACTTGCTTCTACAGCAATCACGCGCTTATCGTTGTTTCCCCACGAACCGCCGATATCTGCTCCATAAGCGCAGGTGTACATTATCCGTATCTCATCGCCGGCATTGAGTTTTCCGGCTGCAACAGTGAACGCCCCGAAGCCTTCATTTGTGAACCAGTCGTTCAGCGTACCCATCCAGCCTGACATCGACCCTCCGTCGAATTCTCCAAGACCGTTTATTTCAGAGAGATAATTGCTTTCTGCACCTGTCTGCTTTGCGCCTACAGTATCGAGCGCTGCTACTATACAGCTCATCATCGTCGAGTCTTCATTGAGATCGACCCATGTGTCTACAAGCATTCCGTCCCATAAAGCTCCCTCGCTCTTAGGATATGTAGTGTTCTCGACGATCACGCGCACCTGATTTTCATGCGATGACGCTGCCTTCGCCCCTGCCGCACCGGCTTTTGACGCTGCCTTTGACGCCGCTTTTACAGCATCCTGCTGAGCTGCCGCATTGTCAGCTTTCTCAGCGTCATCTGAAAATATGAACGTCACCTTCAGGTCGCGGCTGAACACACCGCTGCCGGCAAATGAAAGGCCTATGTCCTTCCCGTTTTCGCCGTTCACATACGCATCTGCATCTCCGTCATACCCTGAAATGCTGCCTCTCGCTATCCGTATGTGGTGATCTCTGTCGGCTTCGATCTCGGACATTTTTATCATATAGCCGTTGATATCTATGCCTTCGAGACGATATCCGTCTCTTGCTGAACCGCCATCTCCGTAATAGTTTTTCAGGGCTACTTCGTATGAATTACCATCGCTGTAGCCTGCGCTGCTTCCGTCATTGAGTTCCTGCGTCCCTTTGTATACTCCATCGCTCTGCTTTTCGAGCTTATCTTTTTTCACTGGAACAGAGCTGTTTTCCTGCAGTTTCACAATCCCCGCTTCGATGTACGGTGCATCGTCTTTGTTCTCTGTTCCTGCCCTGTCAGAGCTGATCACTGCAAAATACTGCGCTTTCTCAACATCCGTACTTCCTGACGCACTGCTGCCGCTTTCCTCATTCTGTGTGCTGCTTCCTGACTCGTCAGTAACTGCCGGAGCATTTTCTTCTTCATCGCCCGGCTGCTGTTCATCCGGTAGCACCTGCGCTTCCCCGGCAGACTCCTGTGAGGCCGGCTCCACTGCAGACACTCCTGCAGTTTCCGCACCGTATGCCCAGGCCGGCATCATAGTCGTCAGCACCATGATAAGCGTCAGCAGTATGCTGATACCTCTTTTCCGGCATTCCTTCCCGTTAACGTTCATTTCTCTCCTCCTGTTCTTTGTGTAGCTTTTGACATGGCTGAACATGTGCTATATTGCTGATGCGTGCACTTTACATGCCGCCACCTACATCAGCCCCCAGTCCGTTGCATGTATAGCACCATACTATGGTGTCTCCGTCTTTCAGCGTATAGCTGGAGCATCCGTAATTAGGGAACCAGCCGTTGACCTTGTACATCCAGCCTGACTGTTCCCCGCAGTCGAATTCGTAAAGGTTATTTATCCCTTCTATGTAATAGCTGCCGTACATAGGTGTGTACGAGTATTCGAGCTGTATCCCTGCGTACGAGCATGCTCGTTTCAGCACTTCGAAGACTGTTTCTCCATCAGCGAACTCCACACGGCTCGTGGCGAGTATCACGCCGTTTGCCGGCACATAGCTGTTCTTACCCGGAGTCAGATTTCCCATATTGTTCAGTATCGTATCGCATCTTATCTCTATAGTGCAGCTTTTTACACGGCCTGAACTGCTGCCTGCTGATTTACTTCCGCCTGATCCTGCGCTTCCTCCGGTGCTGCTGGATCCGGTCTGTTCCGATATGCCCGACTGCTTTTCGGCTGCTGCTGCAGCCTTTGTTTTTTCAGCGCTGCGCGTTTCTATGACTTTGTTTATCTCATCGGCTGTAAAGCACAGCTCGTCTTTGCTGCTGCATTCGAGCGCCTGCTCGAGAATGAAATCATCCATAGACTCGATCTTGAGTTCTCCGACATCCGCACTTAGCCGTCCTTCACTGTCATGCGCTATAGACATCGTCTGACCTTTTGAGACACGTTTCTCGGTGCCATCTTCCACGGCCACTTTCAGCTCTCCACTGAATACGCTGACTGATGAGCTCCCCGTCTGTGCTGACAGTGCAAATACTGCACCATCCTGACTGCCTGTCTCTGATTCTCCTGCAAAGATCGTATTATTATCCATCGTGACACTGAAGCTTTTGCCCGGCGCCGGGCTGTCTGCAAACATTTCTCCATGCTTCATCTCCAGTGCTATATCGTCTTTCTGTTCCGCCGATACCGCGAACTCAGATCTTTCATTTACTGATACTGCATTATGGCGGCCTGCCGCTACAGTTACTGTCGATCCGGTTTCTGTCTCGACGATATCATCTTTCTTGAGCGGCACGTTCTCTTTAAGGCTGTATCCTACACCGCTCCTCTCGATATTCGCTACACCTCTGATTTTCTCCGTCATCAGGACGCTGTCGCTGTCGCTTCCGCCGAACCACCCTTTGAGATGCCCCACCGCCATGACCGCACATGCTGCGATCACAACAATCAGTGCTACCATGATGATGTTGGAAAGTTTCATCCGTTTCCTGTTTTCCATTTTTCCTCCTTCTTCTCCCGGATCTGTTCCTGCCGGTATATCTGATACATTCCTTATATACCGTATTTTATTACTATCCTTGTCACAACTGTCTCAGATATCTGCTTTACGTGCAAGCTCCGCAATATCTCTGAAATATGCAGCTATCTGATCATACGAATCTCTCCTGTGAGGTCTGAGGCACCTGCTGCAGTCCTTGATGCCGCTGTCGAGATACACGTATTCGCCTCCGCATTTTTCTCCCAGCGCATAGAGCGGACAGTAGCAGAACAGGCAGTTGAACCCGTCTTCGTCCGACGTCTCATGGCATGGGAAAAACTCGCACTTTCTGTGGTTTATGAATTTATAGTTTTCTGTAAAGCTGTCTGCCTCTGTACACGGGCGCTGATTTTTCTTCATCGCGCAGCCCTCCTTTGACTCATCCAAAAACTCAAAAACACCCGCTCCCGGGTGTTTTTCTCAATAATCGCAACGCAAAACGGGCAATGAGCATAAATGCACACAGCAGAAAACTCTGCATACCGTATCCCTGCGCCTTTGCATGATATGATACATCATCGTACGCATACGTATTCCCGCAGTACCGCCATTGCTGACACTTCGCAACTATCCGGTCTCACCTCAGAAGACTCCGATAACAGACTGACAGGTCTCCCGACTTAACCCACGCTGCGTTTCTGAGGATATCTCGCTTAGACGATATCGTGCAGAAACCTGCAGCACCTACAAGGACGCCTTCCCGAAGCATTTCAGTATCGTTCGCTCCGCCAGATCTGACCCGTCGATGTCTGATCTGATCTGTCTGACAATGCTCATGATGCTGACCCGCTCCAGTGGCCTGCCGGCGAGTCGTCCCTCGCCTCATCCCTTCGCTGGTATCACGGTTGCTGAGACACAGTGCCGGATTCACACCGGCTTCCGAAAATGTCCTAGTCTGTGTTATTAAATTCCATAATATAATATATTAGTTATAGCGTCGTATGTCAATCATTTTAACC
>CAKQIZ010000023.1 GCA_934247125.1 uncultured Clostridia bacterium | reverse complement strand
GAACACAGCCTTCCAGAGCTCATCCAGATCGAATCCCTCCGCACCGTTTCCCGCCGCTTCATTTTCAGGCACTTCCCTCGCTGCCGCATCCGGTGTTTCATCTGCATTCTTTTTTTTGTAAAGATCTGCACCTGTTTCTGTTCTCGCATCAGGAGCACGTCCCGCTGTATCCGGCATGCCCGCCGGCGCAGCAGATGCTGCGCTGACTGCCGGCGCCTGCGCCGGCATCTGAACCTGCGGCGCCGACGGTGCCGCAAACCCGCTTCCCGCCGCACTTCTCAGATTCGACGACAGATCCACAACTGCCAGTTCGAGAAGTATCCTCGGCTGCGTCGACCATTTGGCCTCGCGCATCGTCTTCGAAAGCTCCAGTATCCCGCGATTTATATCAGCCAGGTCGATGCTGGCACTCTGTTTTCTTATCCTGTCTATATTCTCCACAGACATGTTTATCACGTCCTGCGGATCTCTGATGAACTTAGCCATCAGCAGATTTCTATAGTGATTTACCCAGTCACGCATGAACTGCCTGACATCCTTGCCGTCCGACAGCACATGATCCGTCAGCAGCAGCGCATCTGCAGTCTTTCCTTTTCTGACAAGATCTGTGAGCTCGGTAAAAGTCTCTTCACCCGACGCCCCTAGGAATTCCAGTACATCCTTTGCTCCCACAGTGCTTTCGCCTCCCGCGATGCACTGATCCAGTATGCTGAGACCGTCTCTGACCGATCCGTCAGCATTTGCAGCTATTATACGAAGCGCATCCTCAGACACATCTATCGACCGCTTCGCGCATATATCCGCCATGCCTTTTATCAGCACTGTTTCCGGCACTCTCCTGAAATCCAGCCTCATACACCTCGAGAGTATCGTTGCCGGCAGCTTCTGCGGCTCCGTAGTCGCCAGTATGAAAACCACGTATTCCGGCGGTTCCTCCAGCGTCTTGAGCAGCGCATTGAACGCTCCCGAAGACAGCATATGCACCTCGTCTATTATATAAACTTTTTTCCTGCCCGATGCCGGCGGATACTTTATGCTCTCTCTGAGCTCTCTGATATTGTCTACGCCATTGTTCGACGCGGCATCTATCTCTATCACATCAAGATATGTGCCTTCCTTTATACTGCGGCACACACTGCACCTGCCGCAAGGTCTTCCGCCCTCTTCTGCTATGCAGTTCAGCCCTTTGGCCAGTATCCTTGCCGTAGTCGTCTTGCCGGTACCTCTCGTACCGCAGAACAGGTACGCATGGCTTGTACTGTCTGTCGCTATCTGGTTTTTAAGTATCTTTACGATATGCTCCTGCCCGAGTATCTCATCGAACACTTCCGGGCGATAAGCTCTGTACAATGCGGTATACATACTGTCCCTTTCTCAAAACAACTTCCCTGACGACCGTTCAGATCATCGCAAAAATAACAAATTGCCCTTTGAAAGCTCCGCAGGCGTAGGAGAAGGCTTATCTGCGGCACATAAGAACTTCCGCTTATTGCTGCTTCCTTCCGGACCTGACAAGGTTCACGGCGTCTTATTGCGCAGGACCCAAACCACGCAAGCGGAACCATCAAAAGGCAATTTATCTGTATTATTATATTATTTTTATCGATCTTCGTCAAGGCTTTTCGCGATCATAATCCGGCGCTATCTGCCGACTATTTGCCTACCACCTTGTAAAGCTCATCGGCGTACGGCGGCTCCACTTCGGATGCCTCGCCTCCGAATGTCTTCATTATACCAAAGCTCTCGTCCTTTATCCTTCCTATGACAGTGCATCTGACCCCGGCTTTTTCCATCGCCGCGAGCATGTCATCTTTCTTATCCTCCGGAGTCACTATGACCATAGATCCGCTGGATATCAGGCGCATCGGATCGATATCGAAATTCCTGCAGATCTTTTTCGTTTCAGGCTCCACAGGTATCTCATCCTCCCAGATCTCCGCGCCTTTGCAGGCGATCTGGCACATTTCCCATACAGCTCCCATGATGCCGCCTTCTGTGACGTCATGCATGCCGTGCGTGCCTACAGTTCCCGCAGCGACGCCCTCCGGCACCACGCTTACCAGGTCAAGGAACGATTTCGCACGATCTATTTCTTCCTTTGTCAGCACATCCTCGAGCTGCTTCTCATAGTCACACGCGATTATCCCGCTGCCTTCGAGGCCGACCGACTTGCTCATCATGATGTAGTCGCCTTCGGACATATCGTTGCCGCTCTGCGAATGGCCCGACAGAGTTCTTCCTATCGCCGTCGACACTATCACAGGCTGCTTCACTGCAGGAGTTATCTCTGTATGACCGCCTATGATCTCTACACCGAGGCTCCCGGCTGTCTCCGCAGCCTGTCCCATGATATGCTCCACATCCTGCTCCCGCGTACCTTCCGGCAGCATCACAGCCAGCATTATCCCCAGAGGCTGCACGCCATTGGAAGCTATATCGTTGCACGTTATGTGTATCGAAAGTCTGCCTATATCACTGACTGCCGCCGTTATCGGATCTGTCGACATGATGCACTCATAATCTCCGTAGTCCACGACTGCACAGTCTTCGCCGATGCCCGGTCTCACCTTCACATCATCGCTTCTGTATGTTATCTTGTCAAATACGAGTCTCTTCAGCAGATCACTGTCTAATTTCCCTGTTTTAAGCATAGTATCATTCCTCTGTCATCTTCAAAAATTCTTCTTCTGTTATGATCGGGATCCCGAGCTCTTTGGCTTTTTTGTTCTTGGACGATCCTGACATCATATCATTGTTTATGAGATAGTCCGTTTTGCTGCTTACCGCGGACGACGTCTTTCCTCCGGCAGCCTCCACCGCCGCTTTCACTGCATCGCGGTTTGCAAAATGCTGCACCTTCCCAGTTATCACGAAGGTGAGCCCTTTGAGCTTTTCGCTTCGTCCTTCGTCAGGCTCACGCTCGAACTGCAGCTTGTCCAGCAGATCAGCGATCTGTCTCTTTTTCTCTTCATCATGGAAAAACTCAACGTACGCTTTTGCCATGACTTCGCCTATGCCGTCTATGGATACAAGCTCCTCTTCTGTGAGGCTGCTGATCTTCTCCCAGTCATCATCACATTCACGCGCGATCATCTTCGCATTCGCTACGCCTATGTTCGGTATCCCCAGGCTGAACAGCAGCCGCGCAGGCGTCGTCCGGCTAGCCTTTTCCGCTGACCGCAGCAGATTTTCGAACGATTTCTCACCGAAACCGTCCATCGTTATTATACGATCCCGCCACTTTTCCATATCGAACAAGTCTGAGAACTCCCTGACCATGCCTTCATCCACGAATTTTTCAAGCGTAGCCTCTGACAGTCCTTCGATGTTCATCGCATTCCTGCTTACAAAGTGTGTGAAGGACTTGATCCTCTTGGCCGGACATGCGCTGTTCGGACAGTGCAGAGTCTCCACTCCGCTGTCATCCTTTATCACAGTGCCGGTCCCGCACACGGGACATTCCTCCGGCGGTTTCAGACTGCCGCTCTTAGTCAGATTCTCCGCTATCTGCGGTATTATCATATTGGCCTTGTACACCTTTATCTCGTCGCCGATGCCCAGCTCCAGTTCCCTGACTATACTGAGGTTGTGAACGGATGCTCTGCTGACCGTCGTCCCCTCCAGCTCCACCGGGTCGAACACCGCGATCGGATTGATCAGTCCGGTACGCGATGCGTTCCACAGCATCTGCCTCAGATGAGTCTCTTTCATCTCATCCTTCCACTTGAATGCGATGGAATCGCGCGGGAACTTTGCAGTAGATCCCAGCGACCTGCCGTATTCTATATCATCGAATATCAGCACCAGTCCGTCAGAAGGCAGCGGAAAATCCGCGATCTTCGCCTCGAATCCATTCACCGCATCTTCTATATCCGCCGCCGTGACTCTGACATAATCGACCGTCTCGAAACCCTGATCGTACATCCACTGCATCTGCTGATGCCTGTATTCAAATCTGCCGCCGCCCTCAGCCAGTGAAAACGCATAAAATTTCACATGGCGCTGAGCCGTTATCTCATTGTTGAGCTGTCTGACGGATCCGCTGCAGAGATTCCTCGGATTTTTGTACTTCGCATCCGCTTCGCCTATCGTCCTGTTTATCTCTTCGAAATCCGCATAGCTTATCACTGCTTCGCCCCTCACAGTGACTGTTCCCCTTTCCGGTATCTCCAGCGGTATGTTTTCAAACTTTCTGGCATTGCTGGTTATCACCTCTCCCGTGATGCCGTCGCCCCTTGTCACAGCTTTCTCGAGCCTGCCGTTTTCATAAGTAAGCACCGTCGTAAGACCGTCCAGCTTCCACGAAAGCAGTCCTTCATGATCTCCCAGCCACCCGCGCAGCGCATCGATCTCCTTCGTCTTGTCCAGAGACAGCATCGGAGACGGATGACGCTCCTTCGGCAGCCCGCTGACCACCTCATACCCGACATTCACCGTCGGGCTCGTGGAAAGCACTATCCCTGTCTCTTTCTCCAGTTTTTCGAGCTCGTCATACAATCTGTCGTACTCCCGGTCAGTTATCATCTCACGGTTTTCCTGATAGTAGGCTTTCGCCGCTTTATTAAGGAATGCTACTTTCTCCTCGATGAGTTTTCGCTTGTCTTCCATATGTGATACACCTCTTCTTTTATCCTCTCACGGGATCTGCATCAGAGCTTTTTCAGCGGTGCGAATCCCACTGCGAGCTTTTTCGTTCCATCGCCGAATCTCACTGTCACGATCTTGCCGTCACACGAAACGACCTCGCCTTCCCCGAATTTTGGATGAGATACGAGCTCTCCCGCGCTGAAACCATCTGGTGCCGCTCCCACGTTTTTCTTTACCTGCTGTCTTGCGTATTTCAGCTGATCGAACGGTCTGAACGGCTGGCTCTCGGTTATCCCGTCAGTGAACGCACCGTCTGCTGTATGCTTCTTCTTTTCGAATATCGCATCGCCCTCTATCAGCTTCTTGTCGAGTTCCCGCAGGAACTGTGACTCTCTCGTATAATCCGTCTTCCCATAAAGCCTCCTTAGTTTTGCACTCGTCAGCCACAGCCGCTCCTTTGCACGCGTCATGCCAACGTAGCACAGACGTCTTTCCTCCTCGAGCCCGTCTTCTCTGTCGAATGCGCGCCATCCGGGGAAAAGTCCGTCTTCCATGCCCGGCAGGAACACGAACGGAAACTCAAGACCTTTGGCGCTGTGCATCGTCATCATCACGACTGCATTCTCATCTGCGTCGTGATTGTCCACCTCGGCAAGCAGCGCGATCCTTTCCATGAACTCCGCCAGCGTGATATTCGGATCCTCTTCCTCATACTCACAAACAACTGATTTGAACTCCATCAGGTTCTCTATGCGGCTCTCTGCCTCAAGCGTGTTCTGATCCTCCAGCGCCTTGAGATATCCGGACTTTACGAGTATTCCGTCATACAGATCGGAGATCTTCATATCGTCCTTTTCGCTGCTGTACGCATCTATCAGCACCCTGAAAGCTTCTATATTCTTTGAAACTTTCGCTGAAAGCGAAGATATCACTTCCCTGTCGCCGAGCACGTCAAAGATACTTTCGTTCCTGACTGCTGCCAGCGTCCTGAGCTTTTCCACGGTCTTGCCGCCGATCCCTCGCTTAGGCTCGTTTATCACTCTCATGAGCGCCAGATCATCCGCATGATTCTGTATCAGCCTCAGATAGCACATTATATCTTTTATTTCTTTTCTGTCGTAATATCTCAGTCCGCCGAGCACTCTGTACGGTATCTCGCGCCTTGATAGCGCTTCTTCGAATGTTCGCGACTGTGAATTCGTCCTGTACAGTATCGCAAAATCGCTGTACGGATATGAGGCCGACTTCATCCTGTTGATCTCGCTCGCCACGAAATACGCCTCGTCTCTCTCGTCTTCAGCGCGGAAATACACGATCTTGTGACCTTCCTCATTGTCGGTCCACAGCTTTTTCGCTTTTCTTCCTCTGTTGTTCTCTATCACTGAATGAGCCGCGTCTAGTATCGTAGATGTCGATCTGTAGTTCTGTTCGAGTTTCACGACCTTCGCATCTTTAAAGTCCTTTTCGAACTCCAGTATATTCCTTATATCAGCGCCTCTCCACTGATATATGCACTGGTCGTCGTCGCCGACCACACATATGTTATCATGCGCCTCGGCGAGCATCTTTATGAATGTGTACTGCAGTCTGTTCGTGTCCTGGTACTCATCTACCATTATGTATCTGAACCTGTTCTGATATTTCAGCAGCACGGCCTCATCCTTTTCAAAAAGGCGCACTGCATTGAGCAGCAGATCGTCAAAATCCATCGCATTGTTTTTTTTGAGCGTCTTTTCGTAGCTGCCGTATACTCTCGCAGTCATCTTCTCCTTGATATCATCGCCGAAAATATTAATGTATTCCTCGCTCGATATACGATTCTCTTTGCATTTGCTTATTATGCCCAGAAAATATGACGGCGTGTAGCGTTTGCCGTCTATATTCAGTTCCTTTATTATGTTTTTAACGAGTGTCTTCTGATCTGCAGGGTCGTACACGGTAAAGTCCCTGCCGTATCCCAGCACTTCCGCGTGCATCCTCAGTATCCTCAGGCATGCCGAGTGGAATGTCATGATCCACGAGCTCAGCCCGCCTCCCAGCAGCTCCTCGACTCTCGATTTCATCTCCTTAGCTGCCTTGTTTGTGAATGTCACCGCAAGTATATTGTACGGATCCACGTGCTTCTCCAGTATCATATATGCGATCCTGTGGGTCATCGTACTGGTCTTGCCGCTGCCCGCTCCCGCCAGAATAAGAAGCGGCCCTTCAGTATGCATAGCCGCTTCTCTCTGTTTTTTGTTGAGTTTATCCAAATAATCCATGTTTCGTATCCCTGTCTAAATTATAAAGCTCCACAGCAAACTGAATATGAAATTCACACACGGTGTGATGATCATGCCGGTTATGCCGAATATTATCAGTGCGATCAGTATCCAGTTGCCGTATCTGTAAATAGTCCAGTACAGCTCCGTATGCCTGATGTTGAACAGCTCAGTCACCACTGAAAATCCGTCGAGCGGCGGACACGGTATCAGATTGAAGATCATCAGCACAAGATTTATCTGTATCACGCACATTATGATCTGCCACAGTATGATCCCCACACTGCCTGACAGGAATCCCGGCACCGTCATATACAGGATCTTCGCTATCAGTGTGAACACTATCGCAACGAGCAGATTCATCGCTACACCTGCCAGCGCAACGAACAGTTCGTCACGTCTCCTGTTTTTGAAATTGGCAGTATTTATCTGTACAGGCACGCCCCATCCGAAGCCGGCGAACAGCAGTGCTGCAAGCCCTACCGGATCGATATGCGCCAGAGGATTTATCGTCACCCTCCCCTGCATCTTAGGAGTCGGATCTCCCAGCTTGTATGCCACCTTCGCATGTGCATATTCGTGAAATGAAATGCCTATGATGATCCCGGGCAGCAGTATCAGCTCGTTCATAAGCCACTGCAGCGGATGCGCAAACGCTCCGCTTCTCAGAGAATTCATAAGCAGTATCGCTATCAGTATTATAAAAGAAATATCAAAGTTACGTCTCAATCGTATACCTCCGATCCTGTTCATACAAAAAAATTCCGTTTTTATAGTATATCATCTATCATGAAAAATTAACAGCAAAACACGGTGAAGACTTTATGAAAGATGGCGTTTTGCATATGAAAAAAGCGCACATCACAAAGCCGTGCGCTTTTACATTGATCTAAAATCATATATCCAGACAGTGCCGCTATGATATCACCTTGTGTATCAGCGCCACTCTGCTGTTTATGTCACATTTCCTGTAAATATTTATAAGGTGCTTGTTGAGTGTATGATCGGCTATGCACAGCGACTCACATATCTCGCTGTTCGTCATGCCTTCCTTTACCACCTTGAACACCACCTCAGTCTCCCTTTTCGTCAGGGAATACTGCTCTGCGATATCATATATGCGGTCTTCGAGCTTCGCACCGGAATCACTGCCCGTGCCTCTCGATTTCCGGAATTCGTGATGGAGCCTCAGACTCAAATGTCTGTTTATGAGTTCCATCATATACAGCTCCTTGTCGCTGAAATCGCCCCGTTCCCTGCTTCTTCCCAGCACTATCGCACCGAGAAACTTCTTGTCGTAGGCGCTTATCACCTGCATGCTGTACTTCACATCGAACGCCGCATATGTATCATTGAAATAGCCTGTCGTACGGATCTCATCGTCGTCTATCAGATCCATTTCTCTGTACACGTCTCTTTTCCCGACCAGCATTATCCATTTGCCGAAATCCTCTTCCTCATACTCATCTATGTAACGGTTTATCGCTTCGATCTGCGCGCTGCTTGCCCCGTTTTCCTCACCCTGCACATATACTACAGGATTCGTCAGCAGATGTTCTCCCGACATGTCTGCAAGGTGAAATACTGAAAAATTATTCGGTATAAGCTGGTATATATACGAGAGCAGCGTCTTTCTCTCGTTCAAAAAATCATCATCATTGTGGATGAAATAAACTATATCGTCGATGAATGCCCACTCTCTCTGCTCAAGTTTCTTCATAGCTGTCCTCCATACGATCTGTTCCCCGACTGCAGTCACTCCTGTTTTTTACGCATCTTTATTATTATACTTATTGACAGGGATAATGTAAATACAGTATCAGCTAACTTTTGCAGAAGAGTTTTACACGAAGAGTTTTACAGAAGTATCAGGCGACCTTTACAGAAGCATTCTGTCGTTGTCTATTTCAAATTTTTCCACGAGCTTCTCGACCGTCATGCTGTCGCGCTCTGTGCCGCTTATATCCATCTTTATCTGTCCGTCCTGCATCAGGATCGTCCTGTTGCCGTGCTCGAGTGCAGCTTTCATATTGTGCGTTATCATCATCGTGCACAGTCCGCTGTTCTTCGCGAAATAATCCGTAAGCTCCAGGACTTTTCTTGCTGCCGACGGATCCAGCGCAGCTGTATGCTCATCGAGAAGCAGCAGCTTAGGTTCGGCTATCACTGCCATGAAAAGCGTCAGCGCCTGTCTCTGTCCTCCGGACAGAAGTCTTACCTTCTCTTTCATCCTGTTTTCGAGACCCATCCCGAGAAGCGTGAGCTTTTCCCTGAAAAGCTCTCTGTCCGCTTTGTTTATTCCTGCCTGGAAGCCGCGTTTTCGCATCTTGTTGTATGCGATAGAGAGATTTTCTTCTATAGTCATATCGAACGCAGTCCCCTTCATCGGGTCCTGGAAAACGCGCCCTATAAATTTCGCTCTCTTGTGTTCCGGCAGTCCTGATATCTCTTTGCCGTCTATTTCTATGCGGCCGCTGTCCACCGGAAAAACACCTGCGATAGAATTCATCAGCGTCGATTTGCCGGCGCCGTTGCTGCCGATTATTGTTATGAAATCACCGGGTCTTCCGTGAAAATTCACATCATCCAGCGCTTTCATCTCATTTATCGTGCCCTTTCCGAACACTTTGGTGAGATGTTCTATCTTAAGCATTCTTCTCACCTCCCTTTGCCTTTTTCTTTCTGAACGAGAAGTTTTCTCCCAGCATTCCCATTGCCAGCGCGATCGTTACGATGACAGCCGACACGAGCTTGAGATCTGTAGGTGGCATTCCCAGATAGAGCGCCACTCCTATGACCATCCTGTACACTACGGCACCGAGAGCCACAGCTATCAGTCTTCTCATCAGGCTGCTCGTTCCGAACAGCACTTCACCGATGATCACAGATGCCAGGCCTATGACTACCATACCTGTACCCATACCGACATCCGAATATCCCTGATACTGCGCGAGCATTCCGCCTGCAAGTCCCACAAGTCCGTTCGATACGGAAAGACCCAGGAGTTTCATATTGTCGCTGCTTATGCCTGCAGCTCTGACCATATCTTCATTATCTCCGGTCGCTCTCAGTGCAAAACCTTTTCTCGTCTTGAGGAAGCCGAACATGAGCACGATCACAACTGCTGCGATCAGCGCACCAAGCACTATCGAGCTCCATTTGAAGTCGCCCATGACCTCTGCCATCTTCTTGTAAATGGTCGGCGCACTGTTGAGGTTGATATTTGCTTTTCCCTGTATCCTGAGATTTATCGAATATATTCCCAGCATCACGAGGATACCTGCCAGAAGTGGCTGTATCTTGAGCTTCGTGTTGAGCAGTGCAGTTATCGCGCCTGCTCCCATGCCGAAAATGAATGCCAGCACCAGACCTATGATGCATATCAGTGTCTGTACTGCAGGATCCATGCCTGCCGCATTGCTGCACACTACAGCCGAAACAGCAGCACCGGTAACGATACTGCCGTCAACTGTCAGATCCGGCGTGTTGAGCGTCCTGAATGACAGGAACACGCCCAGCGCCAGTATCGAATATATAAGACCCAGTTCTAATGCTTCAAGTAATGTGACTATTAACATTTTATAAATCTTCCTTTGCTAAGTCTGTTGCTTTATCAAGAATATCCTGCGGGATCTTTATTCCCATGTCTGCCGCAGTCTGACTGTTGATGTACATAGCCATCTCATCCATCGTTCTTACAGGCATTTCTGCAGGGTCAGCGCCCTTGATGATCTCTACTATCATCTTTGCAGTTTCCTGTCCGAGATATTCATAATCCACTCCGTATGTCGCGAATCCTCCGTCTTTTACCATGGAGTCAGCACCTACATAGAACGGAACCTTTGCATCGATGAACACCTTGTTTGCAGTTGCTATCGATGAAGCTACAGTGTTATCTGTCGGCGAGAACACGATGTCGCATTTTTTAGCGAGATTCTGTGCTGCAGGCTGGATCTCGTTTGCACTCGTTATCGCCGATTCAACGAGTTCAAGAGAATTGTCCGCCGCATACTCTCTGAGTGATTCGATCGCTGCCACCGAGTTCGTTTCACTTGAGTTGTAAAGAGCTCCCACAGTCTTGAATCCCGGTGTGATCTCTTCTGCAAGTCCCATTATCTTTTCGACTGATATGGCATCTGATGTTCCTGTAACGTTTCCACCCGGCTTTTCCATATCTGAAACGACTTCTGCCGCAACCGGATCTGTAACTGCCGAGAACACGATAGGTATCTCATCTGTCTCACTCATAGCCACCTGTGCTGCAGGCGTCGTGATCGCCACGATGATGTCTACCTTGTCTGCAACGAATCCCTGACAGATCGTCTTGAGATTCGACTGTTCATTCTGTGCATTCTGATAATTGATCTCTATGTTGTCTCCATCGACATAGCCTTCTTCTTCAAGCTGAGCGATGATCGATTCTCTTATCTGGTCGAGCGATGTATGCTCAACGAGCTGTACGACACCTATTTTTATCGTTTCTCCATCGCCGCCTGAATTTCCGCAGCCTGTCATAACCACTGACATCATCGATACCATCATCAGCAGTACCATTACGATCGCCAAACTTTTCTTTTTCATTTCCTCTCCTTCGCGCAGTCCTGTGCTGCGCTCTCCTTTCCTGAACTATTATTTTCCGGTCTTTTGACCGCTGCTTCATGTCACACTTCTGCAAATCTGCGGCCGCGTCGTAAAAGGCCGGCGCTGTCAATTCCCATAACAGAAATTTCCTTTGCCATAAAAAAACGCCTGTCCTCACTCAAGGACAAGCGTATGCCTGCGGTACCACCTTGTTTAATGCAAAATGCATTCTCTCTGCAGAGTGCCATCACACTCCTTGCCCGTTACGCCGGCATCGCGTCTCAGCTACTAAGCACATCTGCAGTATTTGCAGCATCTGCAACTAACTGCATCCCAAAACACTTTTCACCTTGCCCTCGGAGGCCCATTTACTGAAACTGCATCTGCCCGGATCCCACCGCCCCGGACTCTCTGAGAAACCGTTTTCCAGTTTTACTTCCTCGTCTTCGGTTTAGTATTAATATGTTGTTATACTACCACTTGTTTTTTTATGTGTCAAGAGAAAATTTAGCTGCACTGCGGCATCAGAGCTGCAGCGTCCGCATCATTTTGTCCATGTTTCTAGGCTTCATCCTTTGCCGCAGCTTTTCTGCGTCTGCGCCTCATGACAAGAATGACTGCGAGCACGATCAGGATCACCAGAAGTGCCACTGCGCACGAAACCAGCGCGAAAACATTGTTCGGCTGTTTCAACAGCTCCGAGATATCGCGGCTGTCGATCTCGACCTTGCGCTCGTGATTCACGCTGTAATAATCAGGAACGGCATCTCCTTCGAATGAATCAATATACGATGCCAGCGCATACCACGCCTTCAGTTCGCCGTCTCCGTCATTTATTATATGCTCCTCAAAATCGTCTATGAGCTCACCGTTCTCATCCTTAGGATCGATCTTCAGCAGTCCGAAAGACTTGCCTTTCACCGTTCCGAGCATCTGGCACGAGTACAGATCCCCCACTACGCTGTACAGCCTGTCATCCCGGATCTCCTCAGTCTTCTCTCCATCGTTGTATCTCACGTCTACCGCCCTGTTCAGTATCAGCCTGTTAGGATTCCACGAATATTCCAGACCTGCACAGTACAGTCTTGCAACGCCCATGAAATCCGAAATACTTGCGTCCACCTCTGCCACCGCTTTGAGCTCCCTGCCCGTCAGATACACCTTCACCAGCGGATATCCGGCACTGCCATCCTTTCCATAGCCAAGCGAGCTCACATTGAACGCATCGGTAACCGTGATATCGCCCTTCAGAAAGCTGCCTCGCACCACACCGTGAGGGACTACGGTCACATCAGGCACTTCTCCTGTCGCTTCATTGACTGCATACTTGTATGAATCAGCGATCAGGTCGCCAAGAGGCTCTTCGCCCTGTTTCAGCCCAAACTGCTCTATCGGCGGAAAGTCGACATCATTATACGCCAGTACCTGCTCTGCGCTGTATCCATAGTCGCTGAAATACTTCTCGTCTACCAGCGAGCGGTAATATCCGAGCTGCTCATCTACATAGCTGTCTCCTGCTATATTCTCGTCGAGTGGTATCAGCTCGTATGACGCCAGTTCGTACTCACCGTCTTTGCCGCGTTTAAGGGTGATATGCCCTGCATTGCGATTGTAGCTGCCGCATGAAACTATATATGAATCTCCCACCTGAACGGGATCGCCAAGTACGGTATGAGTGTGCCCGCTGATTATCAGATCGATATCAGGGACTTCCTCCGCCAGCAGATAGTCTTCCGTCTTCTCCAGCGTGTCTTTCTCGTTTTCCACCGTACCGCTGTGCGACAGGCATATTATGATATCCGCTTCCTCATCGGCTTTTATCTTTTTGACGACCTCTGCAGCCGTCTCTCTCGGATCCCTGAAAATCAGCCCGCTCTCAGGTGCATAATCCACTGCAGATTCTCCTATGATCCCGAACACAGCTGCTTTTATCCCGTTATGCTCGATCATCATATAATCCTTCACACCGTAGCTGTCAAATGAATCTTTGAGCAGCTGCGCATCGTCTCTAAGCTCCTCATCTGCCAGCGTCGCCTCCCAGTCTATGTTCGCGATCAGCATAGCCGGTGTGCTTTCATCTGCCGCTGCGGCATCCATCATCGATGCGAGCCCTGCCGCTCTGTAGTCGAATTCGTGATTCCCGAGCGTCGTCGCATCAAATCCCAGAAAGCCCATCATTTTCATCTCCGAAGCTTCTTCGGAAAATATGGTCTGGTATGGAGTACCCATCGAAAAATCGCCTGCATCGAGCAGGAATGTATCCGGATACTGTGCTTTTACACTGTCTATCGCTGTCTTCAGCTTCGCAAAGCCGCCGATCTCGACTATCCGGCCTTTCTTCTGCACCCTGTCTGTATCCATATGCGAATGCATATCATGCGTAAAAACGACCGATACGGTATTCGCACCGGTCACTTCATCATCTGTTCCTCCATAAGCTTCACTGCTCTGAAAATCCGCTGTGAAAACTGTGACAGCCGCCAGGATAACGGCTGTCACGAATGTAAATATCGCTTTCGACCTTTTTTTCATTTATCTGATCTCCATGCACATATACTGCAGTCTGACTTCACTGTTTTTTTCCATTATCTTCTCCAGCGAGCTTATATCACTGCCTGAAGAAAATGCCTCGGCAAACCTGTCGAAGCTCTGCACCAGTCCGTCCAGCAGACTTGCCTGCGGCTGATATCTGAACTCATAGATATCGCAGTGCTCAAGCCCGAATTCCTCTATCATATCGTTCACGGCATCGTCGTATGTATCCACCACGCCGTCGATCAGCTTTACGGACTCCGCCTGTTTCGCAGTGTATATCCTGCCGTCAGCGATACTTTTGACATAGTCTGTGTCAAGCCCTCTGCCGTCGGCCACTATCGAGACAAACTGCTCGTACGATTCATCTATCATACTCTGGAATATCTGTTTCTGTTCATCGGTAACCGGCGATGTCATGCTTCCCATCGCTTTGTTCTTTCCGGAAGTTATCGTCTCTGCTTTTATCCCATACTTCTCCAGCAGACCCGACACATCGTAAAGTGTGCCCATCGTCACTCCGATCGATCCTGTCCTGCAGTTTCTGTTCGCAGTGATCTTGTCGGCGGATGCCGATATGTAATACCCTCCGGAAGTCGCCTGCGATGCAAAATACGCATATACGGGGCGCTCGGTGGTCTCCTGATATTCCTTTATTTTCAGATACAGCTCATCGCTTTCGTACACTCCGCCGCCGGGAGTATCCACATAAAGCATCAGAGCCTCATTGTCACGGTTGTCCATCATACCCTGCACCGCGTCGAGTGCAAACTGGTGGTCATACGTATCATCGCTCTCACTTATCGTTCCTTCGACATAGAGCACTCCGACGTGAGATCCCCTCACTGATGCTGCGCCGCTGATATCTCCGGCACCGCCTATCATAGATGAAATCGATGCCGTAAATGCGATGACGCCTCCAAGAAGCAGCAGCCCGCCGATTATGCAGGCTATTATTATCAGCGCTTTGTTCCTGCTTTTTTTCGTATTTGCATGCCAGACATCCTGCGCTGCATGATACTCAGGATGCGGCTGATGGACGCCTCCGCCACATGGAGGCATCCCGCTGTAAAAACCATTATTGTTCATATCGATGATCTCTTATCCTGTAAATCACGCCTATATGCTCTTATCTGCGATCTCCCTGAGCAGTTTTGCCTGCAATTCGTCAGGAGTCATCTCGCCGAGTTCACCAGCCTTGCTGGATCTTACAGTCAGGTTTCCTGCTTCGACCTCTCTCTCTCCGATTATGCACATATAAGGAGTCCTCTCGTTTCTGGCTTCTCTTATCTTGTATCCGATCTTTTCGTTTCTTATATCTGCTTCAACACGAAGACCCGCTTCTTCGAACTTCCCGGCCACTTCGAGAGCATAGTCTGTGAACTTTTCTGTTACAGTGAGCAGCTTCACCTGTACCGGTGCGAGCCAGAGCGGGAATTTGCCTGCAAAGTGCTCGATCAGGATACCGATGAATCTCTCTATCGATCCGAATATCACTCTGTGTATCATTACAGGTCTGTGCTTTTCACCGTCAGAACCTATATAAGTTATGTCGAATCTCTGCGGCATCTGCATATCGAGCTGGATAGTTCCGCACTGCCATGTCCTGCCGAGCGAGTCTTCCAGGTGGAAGTCGAGCTTAGGACCATAGAATGCACCGTCTCCTTCGTTGATGACGAACGGCACTCCTATGCTTTCCATAGCCTCTCTGAGCGCTGTCTCTGCAGTTTCCCATTCCTCATCGGTCCCCATCGAGTCTTCCGGTCTTGTGGAAAGCTCGATATGGTACGTGAATCCGAACATGTTGTATACGTCATCGATGAATTTCACTACGCCGATCACTTCGTCCCTGATCTGTTCAGGCAGCATGAAGATATGCGCATCGTCCTGAGTGAAAGTCCTTACTCTCATCAGTCCGTGCAGTGCACCTGAAAGCTCATGTCTGTGCACTTGTCCGAGTTCTCCCATCCTGACAGGGAAGTCTCTGTACGACCACATCTTTCTCTTGTATACGAGCAGTGAGCCCGGGCAGTTCATCGGTTTTATCGCATAGTCTTCACCGTCTATCTTCGTGAAGTACATGTTGTCCTTGTAGTGATCCCAGTGTCCTGAAGTCCTCCAGAGATGTTCGTTCATTATGAGAGGAGTCTTAATCTCCTCGTATCCTCTTTTTCTGTGCTCGCTCTTCCAGAAGCTTTCAAGCTCGTTTCTTATTATCATACCCTTAGGCATGAAGAACGGGAATCCCGGCGCTTCTTCATAAAGTGCAAAAAGATCCATTTCCTTTCCTATCTTTCGGTGATCCCTCTTCTTTGCTTCCTCTAGCCTGGCGATATACTCGTCGAGCTCCTGCTGGCTGGGGAAACATGTTCCGTATATCCTCTGCAGCATAGGTCTGTTCGAGTCGCCTCTCCAGTATGCACCTGCAACACTCTGCAGCTTTACAGCCTTTATCTGCCCTGTCTTTTCCATGTGAGGTCCTGCACACAGATCGACGAAATCTCCCTGCTGATAGAATGAGATCGTTTCATCCTCCGGCAGATCTTCGATCAGCTCTACCTTATAATCCTCTCCCTTGTCTGCCATGAACTTTATCGCTTCTTCTCTAGGCAGCTCGAATCTTTCCATAGGATAGTTCGCCTGTATGATCTTCTTCATTTCCTTCTGGATCTTGAGAAGGTCCTGGTCGTTGAGCTTGTGCTCCATATCGAAATCATAGTAGAATCCGTTCTCTATCGCAGGTCCGATCGCCAGCTTCGCATCCGGCCACAGTTTCTTGACAGCCTGTGCCAGAATGTGTGAAGTCGTATGTCTGTAACGCAGCCTTACCTGTTCGTCTTCAAAATTTATTTTTTCTTTTGCCATTTCTTCTTCTCCTCTTTATCTCTCGTATTTATCAAGTGCAAGCTTTATCAGCCTGTCAATAAGTTCATCGTATGGTATGCCTGATACCTCCCAGAGTTTCGGATACATGCTTATGCTCGTGAATCCCGGGAGCGTATTTATCTCGTTGAAAACGACCCTGCCGCCGTCCTCGAGGAAAAAGTCCACTCTGGACATCCCCGAGCAGCCCATCGTCTCATATACACTTATCGCCTTGTCCTTTATCTCCTGCTCTTTTTCAGGTTCAAGATCCTTTACTATAGCTGTCTGCGACTTGCTGTTTTCATATTTCGCATTATAATCGTAAAACTCATTTGCAGCAAAGATCTCACCTATGCACGATGCCTGCGGATCTTCGTTTCCGAGCACTGCCACTTCTATCTCTCTGCCTGTTATCGCTTCTTCCACGAGCACCTTGCAGTCCTCTGCGAATGCCAGCTCAAGAGCTCTTTCGAGATCCTCCGCACGCTTCACCTTGCTTATACCGACCGACGATCCTGCATTTGCAGGCTTTACAAAAAGAGGATATGTATCTGCAAAGAAGCTGTTCACCGCTTCAAGCTGCGCATTTTTGTTCCTGTCATACGCAGTCTGATGCACTACATAGCATCTCGCCTGATCTACGTAACCACGATGCTCGATCATCGCTTTCGTTATGGCTTTGTCCATCGACGCCGAAGATGCTGCCGTGTCGGAACCTACAAAAGGTATCCCCGCCAGCTGGAGCAGACCCTGCATGGTTCCGTCCTCGCCGTTCCTGCCGTGAAGTACCGGGAAGACCGCATCTGTTCTGATGACTTCGAACGTGCCGTCTGCATTCTTCGCCATTATCCCGCCTGTACTGCGGTCAGGCACGATGAATGCCTTCCTGTTGTTCTCATCATGTTCCCATGAACCATCACTGATACCGGCCGCAGGTGAGCCTGTCAGAAACCAGTTCCCTTCCTTGGTTATTCCTATGGTTCTGACGTCGTATTTCTCTCTGTCTATATGTTCGAGCACGGAAGCTGCCGATACACATGAAACCTCATGCTCCGACGAGATTCCGCCGAACAGTATCACGATAGATTTTCTAGTTTTCATATAAACTGCCTTTCTGCTCTTTAGTAATAATAGCCGTAATAACCTGTCACTGCCGAAATCCACTCGCTTATATCCTGCACGTCCTGCGTAGGCTCGTATCCATCCTGCGCGAAGAAATCCTCATGAAGCTGTGTCACATTGCTGTCCAGTGTGACCGGTATGTTATAGTACACATCTGCATCCCAGTCGTCATGCTCGTACGGCCATCCCACACTGTCTGTCATTTCGTATGACGTCAGCTTGAGCACCATCCCCATCATGTCTGCAGATGACATATTCGTCTTTATCTCAGGAAGTATCTCTTTTGAAATCTTTTTGAGAGAGCTTATCTTCATCGTCTTAGCCTTCTCAAAAGTAGCTTTGACAACGATCTTCATCCTCTCGTTCCTCCTGAAATCTCCTGTAGCGGCGTCTTTTCTTATTCTGGCATATGTCACCGCCTGGTTGCCGTTGAGAGTCTGTACTCCCGGCGATGATATCTTTTCATTTGAGCCGCCTATCGTATTATAAGTATCCTCTATATACTTATTCATTTCGTCGATTTCCGATTCCTGTATATCTATATCCAGTCCACCGAGCGCATCTACCGTGTCAGCAACTGATTTCCAGTTCACTACGACCACTTCCTTGATATTGAGATCAAGATTTTTATTGAGCACATACAGCACCTGGCTTGGACCGCCGTAAGCATATGCATGCGTGATCTTGTCCAGCCCGATGTCGTCCCCCATGTCGAGCATCGTGTCTCTGTAGACAGAGAACAGCTTGATCTCACTGGTCTCCTTGTTGATGCTCGCTATCACGATAGCATCGCTTCTGACGTCCTCTTCACTGGACATATCTCTGGCGTCCACGCCGAGTATCGCTATATTCCTGTAATTGCTGAGCTCTGCGTCCACCTGCGGATCGATACCTATAGCATCCGGATCCAGTTCCACTCTGCCCACATTATCGAGAGTGCTTTTTACCGCCGTAAGACCGGCAGCGATGACGCCGCCTATTCCCAGAACGAGGATAAGCACGACTATCAGCGCGATCTTGAGACCGTGTTTCTTTTTCCTGCCGCCTCCGCCGTTCCCGCTGTTCTGCGCCTTCAAAGCCTTCTTTTCTTCTTTTGTGAGCCTGTCGTTATCGTCTCTGTTCGTTCTGCCCGGTCTTGCTATCTTTCCGCCGCTGTTTACGCGTTCACGTTCTGAAAGATACTGATCCTGCATTTCCTGTCTCTCCTGCTCAGACACAGCTCTGCTTCTCTTCCTCATCTCTGAACTTCCATATGGCGTATCATCTATAGAAGTTCCGCTCCTGTAAGGCCGTTCATCCATGCACTCACGCTTAGTCTGACGTCTGATCTCCTCGTACTGTCTGCGCGTATCCATCCCCGACTGTCCGGCATCTGACTGCCTGCGCCTGCCGCCGCGCTCATAGTTACAGGTCTCGTCGCTGTATCGTCTGCCGGGATCGTGCCTTTTTCTGCCGTTTCCTGATGTGTAATATTCACCGTAAAGGCTGTCGTCTTTTATATGTCTGCTCCGATCACTGCTTCCGCTGCTGCGTTTCTCTCTGAGGCGCAGGTATTCCTGATATGCCTGATCTTTCGAGCTTGTCTCGTCGCCGCTGTATTGTCCGTTTCCCGATGTGTTTCCGTAACTGTTCCATCTGTCATCTTTCATTCATTTACTCCTTTCACATCACAGACCATTATACCAACAGAGGCTGTTTAAATCAATAATCGCAATGCTTTTGACGATGAAAGTTGTGTGAAATACAACACCTTTCATCACGCCTGTTCAACTTCTTTTTCTATCCTGTTTTTCAGGAGGCTGTGAAGCTTTTCAGCCTTGTCTCTGTCTCTGTCTTTTATACAGCAGTAGAACTTGACTTTCGGCTCTGTCCCCGACGGACGGGCTGCCGCCCATGATCCGTTGATGAACATGAACTTGAGCACATCAGCCTCTGCGATGCCTTCAGCGCCTATGCTGTAGTCTCTGAGCTCAGCCAGCTCACATATATCCGCAAAGACGCTCTCTCCCTCGCTTCTGAACCGTTTCATTATCGAGGCTATCCTTTCCGCACCTGCCTCACCCTCGAATACGAATGACATCTGATCATCTATATAATATCCGTGCTCTGCAAACAGATCTTCCAGCACATCGATAAGAGTCTTGCCCTGCTGTTTCCAGTATGCCGCCATCTGACACATCACGAGCGATGATGATATGCCATCCTTGTCTCTGATATGTGTTCCGGTAAGATATCCGTAGCTTTCCTCATACGCCATCAGTATCTCATCTTCATGATGCCTGTTCATCTCGGCTGCGAGATCTTTGAAGCCGGTGAATGTCCTTATAGTCTCCACGCCGTATGAAGCTGCGATATCCTGTCCCATATCACCCGTTACTATCGAGGTTATCAGCTTCTTTCCCGCAGACGGTCTCATCCTCGCCAGAAAATCCACGAACAGTGCACCCGTCTGATTTCCCGACAGATACACGATCTTTCCGTCATGCATCACACCGGCGCCTATCCTGTCACTGTCAGGGTCTGTGCCTATTATGATGTCCGCACTGATCTCATTTGCCTTTTCTTCGGCTATATAAAACACTGCTGTCTCTTCGGGATTCGGCTTTCTCACGGTAGGAAAATCGCCGTTGTAGTCGGCCTGCTCCTTTACGAGCATAACATTGCTGAACCCTGCACGCCGCAGTGTTCCCAGCACGTATTCGCGCCCTGATCCGTGAAGTGGAGTGTATACGACACTGAGGTCAGACGCCATTTCAGGCGCAGTACCCGCGCCGCACTTCTGCACAGCATCCATGAACCTGTCTATGACTTCCTGTCCTATATATTCTATATTCGGATCATCTTCATCCGAAACCGGGATCCCCAGCTCATCCTCGAGTTCTTCGATATTCTCCGATATCCTCGCCGCTGATTCCCTGCCAAGCTGACATCCGGTGCTGTCGTACACCTTGAAGCCATTGTACGCAGGAAGATTGTGACTCGCCGTTATCACGATGCCTCCATCGCATTTCAGATCTCTCACAGTAAATGAAAGAAGCGGCACAGGCGAATACCTGTCGAACAGCAGCGCCTTTATACCCGAAGCGGCCAGCACTCGCGCCGTTTCCTTTGCAAACTCGTCCGAATGATTTCGCGTATCATACGCGATCGCCACCTTTGCGCCCTCTCCGAGGATAGCTGCAAAACCCTTTGCAGCCATGCGTATAGTGTATCTGTTCATCCTGTTCGTGCCAAGGCCCATCACGCCGCGCATTCCCGCAGTCCCGAAACTGAGCTTCCTGTAAAATGCATCCGATATCTCTTCCTCGCTCATTTCTGCGAGCACATTTTTTTCACTTTCTTCAAGATGAGGGCTTTTCACCCATTTTTCATATATTTTCCTGTAATCCATATTTTTCTTCTCCCCAAATACAAAAAATCGCTGGCCAAGAAAATTCAAACCTGTAAATATACACATACCTGCCAGCATCGCCGCGTTTTCACGCAGCTTCACCGGGCTGTCCGCCATGACTGTCATGACCAAAGGCTTTGCAGCCCCGTAAGCAGCCAGATAACAGACCGCTATGTTGACTGCGAATCTGATGCCGCTTTTCAGCACCTTTCCGCTGTACCCAAACGTTATCTTTCTGTTCAGGAAATAGCTCAGGACGCTGATCGCCGTATAATTGACCGCTGATGACACCCAGTACGAGCATCCGAATATATTGTAGAGTCCAAACATCACTGCCATTCCTGCCAGAGTGTTCACGACTCCTGTACAGGCAAACCTGAACGCCTGTCCGTATATTGTCTTATCCATCTGTCTCTATTCCCGCATACTCCAGTATCCTGTCCGTCGCATGTCCGTCGCATGAAGACATGAATCTGTCTGCAAAATGCTCGATCGCAGTACTGTCAAACCCCACTTCGCTCTGCTCTATACATTTCACTACCTGCCCGGTGGTATCCACTACAGGCCCCGGCGTCAGTTCTTCGTAATCGTAGTAAAATCCTCTCCAGTCATTGTAAAGTTCCAGGTCGTATGCAAAAAATATCATCGGTCTTCTGAACAGCGCATACTCGAATACCAGTGATGAATAGTCGGATATGCATACGTCAGCTGCACATAGAAGATCGTCTATCTCCAGTTTTTCTGTTATATCATATGCAAAGCTGCTGCACTCTGCCGGTATCCCGGGTCTTTTCTTGATGAATGGATGATGTTTTATCAGCAGCACATACCGGTCGCCGAGCCTGTCCATCATATACCTGATATCCAGTCTGTCCGGAGCCTTTGCATGTGTCACATCTCCGCGAAAAGTCGGAGCATACAATATCACCTTCCTGCCGTATGCTGCCGGCACCGCTTTACGGACTTTTCTCACCGCCGCTGTGACAAATCCACTGTCAAAGAAGACATCCGTCCGGCTTATGCCTGTAGCTTTTATT
>CAKQIZ010000022.1 GCA_934247125.1 uncultured Clostridia bacterium | reverse complement strand
AGCAGTACTGATATTCCTCATAATCGTAAACATCATCGCCATCATAGCGCTTTACAGAGTAAACAGGAAAAGGAAGAAACAGAACGAAAAACTGATCGCCGGATGGCAGAAGCAGAACGATTACATGGATCACAACGTGGAGTTCTGCAGCAAGGCCGGAGAGATCACACAGCAGGTGCGGCGCGCTATCGAGAGCTACGATCCGCAGCAGATGGAGAAGGACTGCCTCGATGAGTGCAATGTTCTTCTCAGCTTTATCCACGGCGGCAGCAGTGCACAAGAGGCGCTCATCCTCGACAAGAAAAGCAGATGTGAGGCCCTCGGGATCCGCTTCATCGACGAGATCCGTGTCCTGCCTGCAGACGGCACGATACAGGAGATCGATATCATCTCACTGCTCGGAAATCTGCTGGACAATGCGATCGAAGCCTGCCAGGCAAGCGGCAGCAGCGACCCTTACATACGCATCGAAAGCACGATAAAGAAAAAAGTATGGCAGCTCACTGTCAGCAACAGCAAAGATCCGGAATTCTCGCCGAAAAAGACCGGAATGGCCACAACAAAAAAAGACGCCCGCGACCATGGTCTGGGCATAGGGATCATCAGATCGATCGTATCAAAATACAACGGTACACTTAAAATGAACGACTGCGGCGATCACTTCGAGATCGAAGCGATGCTTTTCACCAGGAAAGCGCGCCGCAGGGGAAAACAGAAACCGTCCCAATAGTGTTCAAATATTTGGGAAATGCAAAATGGCGCGTTTCCTGATTTTGAATCGGTTTTATGCGAAGTTCATGCTTATCATGTCCGGAAATCATTATTTACAAAGGGGTCATGTTCATAATGAATACTGTTCCAGCGCATCCCTGACCTTAACGTAATACGTTTTGCTCACAGGGATGCTCTTCCCGTTCTCGCATAAAAACTTTTTTCCACTGAGCTCGCACACTTTCGCCATATTCACTATATAACTGTTGTGGCAGCGGTAGAAATCTCTGCTCAGGCTGTCCAGCAGCCCTTCAAACTTGCCGTAAAATGAGATCTTTCTGTCGACAGTATGTATATGTATCTTCCTCTTCTCATTTTCGAAGTATATGATATCGCTCAATTCTATCTTGTATATCCCCTGCTTGTTTTTTACAACCAGGCATTTTCCGTGAAGACGGTCCAGCTTTTTGCCGGCCTTTTCGAGTGCCTGCGCCAGCAGGCGGCTTTCGACCGGTTTCTTAAGGAAATAGACGTGATCTACATTGTAGACATCCAGATAGTATTCGTCGGACCCGGATACGAATATTATCTGAGAATTTTTCTGGTACTCCAGCACGCATTCCGCTATCGCGATCCCGTCATCCTCCTGGTCCATATCGACGATGACGACGTCCGCAGCTTCCCTGCTGCCGGCAGCATAAAACTCCAGTTTTTCCTTTTCAGAAAACAACAGTATTTCACTGAGCCTGTCCGTTTCAAGCTCCTGTATTTTTGATCTCATTTTTTCCAGGAACCCCGGATCGACTGAATAAATTAAAATAGTCTTCACTTCTTTCACCTCTGGTTTGCATATTCTAAATCAAAACAGAGATTCTGTGTTGTATTTTGTAATAATCAGCTCTTTAAATGGAACAAAAATACCGCGCGATGTCAAAAGATCCCCGTCGCTGCAAGCCAACTCCTGCAGTGACGGGGATCCCGTTTCTTTATTTATTATACCTGTTGTACTATATGCTGAAAGCGTTCATAGCCTTTATCTCTGCTTCCATCGAATCTTTCAGCAGCTCCTGCTGCGCAGCGATCGCCCTGCGGCAGATCGCGATCTCATCTGCGAATGCAGCCGCACCTTTTTCTGCGCCGGCAGCACTCGCTGCCCCCTGACCTGCGCCATCAGCGCCTGCAGACTCAGCAGCTGCAGCCTTTGCAAGAAGGGACACGGTAGCCTCGCTCGTATCAGCGAACGTGAAACCCTTGCCGGTTCCCCAGAACAGTCTGCCCGGATTCGTCTCCTCGAACAGCGTCGAATCCGCCGCTTTGCACGCCTCCGGCGAGAATGAGTAATATGTGAACTCGGCGCCGCCATTTATCTGCCATGCCAGATCGAGCGCACCCGGATCCTTTTCGTCGCCTGACATCTTGCCGCTTTCGAGAGCGTCTGTTATCTGCTCGAGAAGCACTATGTTTCTCTGATATGCCTCATGTCTGATCACGATCTCAAAAGTCAGGATTATCCCGACGAAGTGATCCTGGATGTATTTGAATGCTTTGAGCGTCTTCCTGCTGATCTCGCGGCCTTCGGCTCTGATCGCATCCAGTCTTGCCTGGAGTCCGCTGCCTGCAGCGGTATCCGCCAGCGCAGCTTCATACCTGCCGTTTATATCTGCTATCTGCACATTCAGATTTTCGACCTCGGCGCGCATCTTCGCGAGAGCCGCCTCCCACTCTGCCGTATCGACACCTGCAGCCTTTGCGATATCTGCATCGAACGCTTCTGCGATATCATCGCATGTCGCCGTCAGATCCATCTCAAGCGCAGGCTTGTGATCCACATACATTATCATCGCGCCGTAAGTGTTGAGATTCGTCATCATCACATCCGCATTGTATGTGCTCCTGTCGTCCGACTTCGTGTGGTAATGCAGTCTGTGCCAGTTCGCATGCTCAGGCGTATCTTCTGCGAATCCCGGAACATTGATGAAATGCGGCACGCCGCTCGCTCTGTATGAAACTCCGTCCTCGAGGCAGAAGCTGTCGACCGACACGCTGTTGTAGCCCTTTGGATATACGCCATTCACCGGCGGCTTCAGAAGCCCTGAATTTTCCACGAAATCCTTAACTATATGTGCAAATTCCGGCTCGCACTGCACGGCAAACTGTTCTTCGCCGTCGTAAAGCGCAGGCAACTCGAAGTTGAACATCGCGATCGTCTTTCCTGCCCATTCCGGTCTGGCGTGGTTTATCATCTCCCACGCACCTGTCGTCCAGTCGAACTGACTGCCGATCTTGCCCCATTCCTCGGCTGCATGCGCTACGAAAATGATATCGTTTTCAGGAACATATCCCGATCTGAGCATACCCTGTGCCATCGCCAGGATCAGCCCTATCGCACAGCTGTCATCCTGGAAACCATTGAAATATACGTCGTAATGACCCGCAACAAGGATCTGCTGTTCCGACGACTTTCCTTTGATTTTTCCGATGACATTATACGCTGTGCCTTCGCCCGGCTGCATCACATTGTCGACTTTCAGTGTCGCCTCCGTATGACCTGCTTCGACAGCTGCAGCGATCTCGCGATACTGGTTCCTGCTGATGCTCACGCACGGCATCAGATCTCTCGAGCAGAGATCCTGCATGTTTATCATATCATCGGAAAACGCAGCGTATCCGCTCTCCAGACTGTATGTTATGATGGCCGCTGCCCCGTGCAGCTTCGCTTCGTTCATGTATTTGTCTATCCATGCGTCGTTCCACTGATCAGCGCCGGCAACAACGATCTTTCCTGTCACATCTTTTCCCTCGTAGTCTGCGGCATGTCCCCTGCCGACGTCCACGATCTCCGCTGTGATGCCTTCCGCACCTGTGCCGTTCGTGGCATATGAAGCCGGCATGATATCGACATCAGTACCCGCTATAGTGAGTGACGCGTCGTTGAACTGCCACTTGTCGACATTTATTGCGACCTTTTCAACGTCAGCGAGACCGATCTCTCGCATCTTATCCGCCAGATAATCCGCCGCCCGGTGCTCTGCATCCGAGCCTGCTGTTCTCCAGCCCAGCGCATTCGACAGATATTTCTCGTCAAATGCCAGCGTCTCCGCGATATCATATGCGGTCTTGTGATCGACTGCATTTATGTATTTCTCTACCTGTTCATGCAAAGTGATCTTTTGCGTGCCGGCCGCATTCGCGCAGCCGCATCCTGTTTTGCAAGCACTGTCCATTTTTCACGCTCCCTTTCTGACTCTTGAAATTTTATTCTGAAATTTTACAGCACTACTCTACACCCGTACCGGACTATATTCAATAGTCCACAACGGACTATTCCTGCGCTTTTCCTGTGCTATTCCTGTGCTTTCCCGGACTGCTCACCCTTGTCGATGAACATTATCAGATCTGCTCTTGCCGAAATGTCCAGCTTCTCGAAGATATTGTGCATATGGTTCTTTACCGTGTATTTGGAAATGCACAGCTTTTCGGCTATCTCCGGGTTCGTCATCCTGTGATATGCCAGCTCCATGACCTCCCGCTCCCGCTCGGTCAGGAAATGTGTCTCAGCGATATAGTCGAGCCGTTTCTGCAAAGCGCCGGTCTCTCTGGCATCTGCAGCACTGCTGCTGTCGCCTGCGGAAGCACTGCCGCCTGCGGAAGCACTGATGCCGGAAATACTGATACCTGCATCACCGCCGCCGGAACCGTCATCCACGGCTCCACTGTCGACGCCGCCATTCCTGTCCGCCTTGAACAGTGCCGTGAAGTCCTCACTCAGTATCAGCAGTATCGTCAGTGTATTGATCGCCAGCAGGAATACCGGCGTCGGATCCATCACGACCTGCATCATATAGCTGAATCTGCCATTCAGCATGGAGATCACGAGGACCCCGTTCCACACTCCGTTCAGGACGAGCATTCCCGTAATGCCTATAATATATCTTCTGCATTTTTTCTGTATTATTTCGGAAAGCGAATATCTCACATTCCACAGGTTTATAAAAGTGAGCATCGCCATCAGCACTGCCTCGATGATAATGGCGGCTGTCCGCCTGGCACCCTCGGCTGCCTGATAATAATCGCTCATCATAAAGCTATACGCGATAACGGCCAGCACTGCACATATCAGGATGCCTGCACGGGTAACTCTCTCCAGAGTCTTCAGTGACTCCGCGCTTTTCATCGACTTTATGCGCACATATGAAGTCCAGAAATATACCTGCCCTATAAAAAAGCATATGTCCAGCACTCTGCACACTGCGTTCGTGCCGTATTCCCCGTTTATCAGCATGTCATAGTCGAAATAAAAATACAATGCGTCGATCAGCGCCGTGCATATCATGAAGTTGCGTATCGCAGCCAGCAGCTGCTTGTTTCCCGACGACCAGTACTTTATCAGGAGCACAGCCATCAGTATCGCCAGTCCCCCTGCGAAACCGGCAAAAATATATACTAAAAAGAAAATTTTGCTGAACATATCGCTAGCCCTCTCTTATCCAGACAACAAAATATTTTCACTGTATTGTAAATTATATGACAAATATTCCCGAAAATCCAGAAAAAGCGGACTGCGACAGGAGATTTTATCCGCCTGCCGCGCCCCGCTTTCATATAAAAATCTGCTTATTCTGTTTATCTGCCCTGTCGTCTGATACCAGAGGTTTTGCGATCATTTAACGATAGCAGCAAATCCCCTCATTGCCTCGATCTCAGCACTTATGCTCGATTTCAGCAGTTCACTCTGCGCGCCTGCGGCAGCTTTGTAAACTGCTTTTTCTTCATCAAATGATGCCGTTTCTCCGGCCGCAGCTTTTTCCAGCAGTGAGAGTGTAGCGCTGCTCGTGTCAGCAAATGTGAATCCTTTGCCTGTTCCCCAGAAAATATTGCCCGGGTTCTCTGATTCGAGCAGTGTGCTCTGAGATGCCTTGCTTGTTTCCGGACTGAAATTGTAGTATGCAAACTCAGAACCGCCATTGAGCTGCCATGCTATATCAAGTGCTCCGGATTCCTCGTCCTTTGCAGAAAGCTCGCTTTTTTCCAGAGCTGCGGTGATGCCGTTGAGCATATCTATATTGTTCTGATAAGGCACATGCTTTATCACTATATCAGATGTAAGTATTATGCCGATGAAATTATCCTGCATATACTTGAATGCTTCAAGTGTTGTTTTGTTGAGTTCTCTGCCCTCTGCCCTGATTTCATCGAGTTCTTTTTCCGATGCTCCGTCTGCTGCGGCTTTTTCATATCTGCTGTTTATGTCATCGATCTGCTTGTTGAGACCTTCTACTGCTGTGCGCATTTCCTTTGACGCTGCCTTGTAGCCTTCGATATCGGCGCCTGCAGCCTCTGCAAGATCTTCATTGAGCGCTTCGTCGATGTCGTCACATGTTGCTGTCAGATCGAGCTCGAGTGCCGGCGTCTTATCCATGTATATAGCCAGCGCGCCGAACATGTTCAGATTTGTCGTCATGACGTCGGCATCATAGGTGTCCTTGTCGTCAGCTGCCGTGTGATAACGCTGTCTGTTCCAGTTGGCGTTTTCCGGTGTGTCTTCTGCAAAGCCCGGCACGTTGACGAAGTGCGGAACTCCGCTGGCTCTGTACGAAACGCCGTCTTCCAGACAGAAGCTGTCTATCGAAGTGCTGCTGTATCCTTCAGGGTACACATCGTTCGAAGTGTCGACGAGCAGTCCTGAATCGCCGACGAATTTCTTGACGAGATTTGCAAAATCCGGTTCACACTGGATCGCAGCCTGCTCTGCCCCATCGTAAAGTGCCGGGAGCTCGAAGTTGAACATCGCGATCGTCTTGCCTGCCCACTCCGGTTTCGCGTTGTTTATCATTTCCCACGCGCCTGTCGTCCAGTCGAACTGAGTACCTATCGCACCCCATTCTTCCGATCCGTGAGCGACGAAAACGATGTCGTTCTCAGGTGTATAACCGGAATCCTTCATAGCTTTTGCCATTGCCAGCACCAGACCGATAGCACAGCTGTCATCCTGGAATCCGTTGAAATATACATCATAGTGTCCTGAAACGATGATCTGCTGATCTGAAGATCTGCCTTTGATCTTGCCTGCAACATTGTAACTGATCCCTTCGTCAGGCAGCATCTCATTGTCAACGATCAGAGTAGCTTCAGTATTTCCGGCTTTTATCGCTTTTTTGATCTCTTTGTACTGGCTTCGGCTGATACTCACGCAAGGCATCACGTCTTTGGCACAGAGATCCTGCATATTTATCATCTCATCTGAAAATGCAGAATATCCGCTCTTTGCACTGTATGTCACTATTGCGGATGCTCCGTGCAGTGCAGCTTCGTTCATATACTGATCGATCCACGCAACGTTCCACTGATCGACTGATGCGAGCGCGATCTTGCCATTCACATCTTTGCCTTCATAAGCGGCCGCCGTTCCGTCTCCAACATCCACGATCTCTGCCGTTATCCCGTTTTCATCCGTACCGTTGGTCGCGTATGAAGCCGGCATGATATCGATGTCAGTACCTGCGATCTTGAGCGATGCATCGTTGAACTGCCATTTGTCTACAGTTACCGGTACCTTTTCGATTTCTTCAAGGCCAAGTGAGTCCATCTCGTCTGCCAGATAATCGGCAGCTTTGTGCTCAGCATCCGAACCGGCCGTTCTCCAGCCCAGCTCATTTGACAGATACTTTTCATCGTATGCCAGTGTCTCTGCGATGCCGTAGGCATATTCCTGATCGACTGCATCTATATAGCTCTGTACATCATCTGCCATGGAAAGCTCAGAATCGACTTTCGAGTTGCCGCATCCTGCTGTCGTCAGAAGCATTGCGGACGCTGCTGCCAGACACAGCAGCTTCTTTAATCTCCTTTTTTTCATTTAAAGTTCCTCCATTTTCCCGCCATCATTCTATGCCGGCCGCCATCACGTAAAGCATAGAGCGATTTTCAGGGGAGCGTAAATTAGAATTTTCTGATTACTCGCAATTTACTACAAATTGCCCATCCAAAGCAATAGTCCATGGTGGACTATTTTGATTGCTATACTATTTTTGAATGATTATCGGGTATGGTCCAGACCAAAAAAACACCATTTTTTTGCATCACGAAAAGAAGCCGCCCGTAATCACAAGCAGCAGATTGTTGTCATAGAGCGAGCGTGCGATAAGAGAGCTGTCCAGCATCCTCACTGTCGAAACGGCTGCGCTGCCGTCCATAAAATCTATCACCGGGACCAGACATGCCAGAAAAAGGAACACGAGAAAAAGCCCCTGCAGCGCTCCGGCCGCCATCCCCATCAGCTTGTCCCCCCTTGAAAGGACCGAACCGCGGTCGCGCCTCGAAACAGGCCTTACCAGCACGCGCAGCACCAGCTTTACAAAAAACACCACGATCACAAAGCCAAGCACTGAGATCACCGTGGCAGTCATCATATTGGCGAAGATATCAGATGCGCCTTCTGCGCTGACTCTGAGCCCTCCCCTGATGATATCCGGCATTCCGTCAACAGCGGCCTCGAGCGAATCGACGGAGCTGTCCATCTTTCTGGAGAACCCGTCCGAGATCGCATTTCCGATAAAGCTGCCGCGCAGAGCGTCGCTCACAGCCCCGCTAAGAAAAACGCCCGCAGCTGCGGCCGCAAACCAGCTCAGAGCATGGACGCACGAATATATGAATCCTTTTCGCATCCCGATCACCATCGGCAGCACCAGAATAATGATTATTATAACATCTAAAATCATAGGCCCTCACCTCTTTTCATATATTACTAAAAAAAACAGGAATAAACAAGGAGGACACAATGGATTTCACAAATACAACTAAAAACCCTGTCGTTCTTAGCGAAAAGAACAGGAGATTCGCTCTCGACCCGGGCTCCGGCATCCACGGCTACATCAGGCTCCAGACAGAGGGGGACCGCGGTATCATCACCGCGACCACTGAAAATCTCAAGGTTTTCCCGCATGGAGAATACACCTACAAGCTGATCTTCACAGGAGTGAAAAAAGAAAAACGCTGCTATTATATGGCAGGCGATATCACGCTTGCTCCCAACGGAACAGGCGAAGGCAGTTTCCGGATAAACCCCGCTGACATGAACGGACAGGGCCTTGCACTCAGCGACTGTTCGGACGTGATCATTGCGGCCATGTCCCGAGTCGACCCGCGCGAAGCCCTGCATCCCGTGATGTCAGGAGGCATCGCTTTTCCGCGATCCATCACGGATAGCGCAGCCGTCACCTCTGCCGCAAAGAAAACACCGCGCGACTACAGCCCGTTTTACAGCAGATTCGTGCTCGACAGCTGCATCAGGATCGCACAGAAACAGGACAGCTTCGCAGACATCAGACCTTTCACAGACGACTGTACAGGCGCGGTCTGGAAAAAGATCACCGATGTCTGCCTATTCCCGATGATCTCGCCGGGTTCCGAACCCCCGATGAAAAAATACGGACATTTCCTTTTCGGGTGGCAGGACACCCACTACTTTCTGGGCGTTCCGGGCCGCTTTCTGCCTGAAGAACAGCCTGACAGCGGCAAGTCCGGATTCGTTTTCTGGCAGCCCATCATCGATATGCAAAACGGCACGCACTCCGAAAAGCTGACCGCTGAGGAACGTCGGCAGAGAACATATGGCTACTGGATCGCATCGATAAACAGATATAACGGGCATATAGAAGAGACTCCGCGCAGCTGCTCGGACAGTAATTCGTAACCATTCGTAGCCGCCCCCTTGCAAATATCCTTGATAGACAGGGCAAAATGTGATACTATTGTAAAGTATATGAGAAAGTATATGCTTGAAGCTCTTGAGGAAGCTAAAAAAGCCGCTGCCATGGGAGAAGTCCCCGTCGGAGCCGTTATAGTGCACGATGGAAGGATCATCGGCAGAGGCCATAATGAAACCGAATCCCGCAGAGATCCGACAGCTCATGCAGAGATGATCGCCATAAGACAGGCGGCCGCTGCGCTGGGCGGCTGGAGACTCCCTGACTGCACCATGTTCGTCACCGTCGAACCCTGCAGCATGTGCGCCGGAGCTATCGTATGGTCACGCATCAGCAGACTTTACATAGGAACGATGGACCCCAAAGGCGGCGCCTGCGGCTCAGTTTTCAACATCCCTCAGGAACGCAGACTCAATCATTTTACAGAAATAGAAACCGGTCTTATGCAGGAAGAATGCGCCGGTCTTATGAAAGACTTTTTCAAACAGTTAAGAAGAAAAAAATCGGAGGAGAAACAGCAATGAAAAGAATAGGGGCTCTGATCTGCCTGATCATCATAACAATGTGCATGTTTGCACCTGCAAGCTTCGCGGCAAGCGGGTCTGCTGACGGAGGATTAAAGATCGAATCGTCCACTCCAGAAGACAAGGCCAAGGGCGTTTCCGTAGAAAACCTCAGTGTCAAGATCTACTTCAGCAAAGAGATGCTGCCTGATACAGGTGACCAGGATACCGATAAAGCTATCAGAAAATCTAACGCCAAGGCTTTCAAACTCACAGACAAGAAAGGCAAGAAGATACCTGTAAAGGTGTACTACAGCCACAAGGAACAGAAAGACGGTCTCGTGATGGTCGTATCAGACACCATCGACTCCGATATCAAGATAGAGGGCAACACGCAGTACAAGCTCACGATCGATGAGGATCTGCAGGCGGCAGACGGAACAAAGCTCGGCAAGACACAGACTATCAGCTTCAAGACACTCGACCAGGCAAAGTCCACCAGGATCTACACTATAATGATGGTAGTGATGATCGTCGGGATGATCTTCTTCACAAGCCGCAGCGCGAAGAAAGCCGCTGAAAAAGAGCATGAGAAAAAAGGCAAGCCTGAAACTGTAAATCCATACAAGGAAGCGAAGAGAACAGGCAAGTCTGTAGAAGAGATCGTAGAAAAAGATCAGAAGAGAAAGGCAAAGCAGGCAGAAGCTCTCGCAAAACAGAAAGAAAAAGAAGCCAAGTGGGAGGCTGAGGAGCTTGCAAGAGAAAAAGCAGCTTCGACCAAAAAGGTTTCTGTAAGAAAACCGATTTCCGCAGCAGGAAGCGATTACAAGGTAACAGTGAAGAAACCGGAACCGCCTAAGCACAGCAATAAGGGTACTACGAACCCTAAGAACCAGAGCGGCAAGCAGAAAAACAAGAACAGGAAAAAATAGCTTGCACGCCGCGGCATCAGAAAGTCATTTACAGAAATATTAAAGGGTGAGCTTCCGGCTCACCCTTTTCGTTGATATCCCCTCGATCATGCTGCCATTCCATCATCAGCCGGCAGCAGCACCGGGAGATCGAAAGGAGCCGATCACATTGAAAAAAGTACAGCTCAGAGCATATGCAAAAATCAATCTTTCCCTGGACGTGCTGGGAGTCCTCGAAAACGGCTTCCACCAGGTCGAAATGGTGATGCAGCAGATCCTTCTGTGCGACGACATCATGGTGCGCTGGGATCCGCAAGATGCACACCGCATCACCGCCGACGGAAGCCGCTCAGCCGGCCGGCAGCAGCGCCGGACGGAGCCGCAGAACGACCGCAAAACGGATCTGCAAAACGGCGATGAGCCGATCGCGATCCGCCTTTCCACGAACAAATACTTCCTGCCGACGGACGAACGCAACCTCGCATACAAGGCTGCGATGCTCATGACGGAAAAATATGCAAATGCCCGCCGAGGCACGATCATAATAGATATAAAGAAGCGCATACCTGTCGCCGCAGGACTTGCAGGCGGCAGCAGCAACGCAGCCGCCGTGATACATGCTGTCCGAAAGCTGTGGGATCTCGAGCTGACACTTGAAGACCTGTGCAGGACAGGAGCGCAGCTCGGATCAGATGTGCCGTTCTGCATCATGGGCCAGGCTGCAGCAAACAAGGCACTCAGCTCCGATTTTGCAGGAGACCCCCTCGCCTGCCACTGCGCACTTGCGACAGGTACCGGCACCGACCTCCAACCGCTGAAAGGCCTGCGCAGCCATCTTGTGCTTTCCAAACCGGCGCTCAGTGTTTCCACGGCAAAGGTCTATCAGGGCATCGATTCCGTCAGAATACCCGAGCATCCCGACAACGACGAGCTGATACAGGGCCTCGTTACAAATTCCACTGATCTGATCCGAAAAAATATGATCAATGTACTTGAAAATTACACATTAAAGCATTATCCTATAGTTATGTATACAAAGAACAAAATGCAGAAAATGTGCTCTCCGGGAAGCGTGCTCATGAGCGGCAGCGGTCCTACGGTCTTCGGGCTGTGCCGCGATGTAGAAGAATCCAGAACGATCTGCCGCAGGATGCTCAAGCACAACAAAGAAAGCTTCTGGACACGGACCACATGGTAAGCCGCAGCAATGCAGCGCATCCGCCAGACATCGAACGTCAGTCGCGGCAGCGCCTGCACGAAAACAGAAATAATTCAGAAAAGGATCTTTATTATGTTGAACTTTGATATCCAGAACCATAAACCACTTCGTGAAATGGTTTACGAAGAACTGAAAATGCAGATACTCACAGGGGCGATCGTGCCGGGAACAAGAATGATGGAAGTCGAACTCGCCAACCAGATCGGAGTCAGCAGGACGCCGATACGCGAAGCCATACGAAAGCTTGAAAAAGAAGGTCTCGTGGTGATCGAACCGCGAAGAGGCGCATACGCATCACAGATCTCCACAAAAGACATGGTGGAGATCCTCGAAGTCCGCCAGAACATGGAAGGACTTGCAGCTTTCTTTGCAGCTTCAAGGATGCAGCCGGAACAGCTGGACGATCTCAAGGAGGTCGCAGAGAAATACAACAGGGCAGTCGCAGACGGAAACATGGAGGACATGATCACTTACGACACGCGTTTTCACAGGATCATCGTGGAGTCATGCAACAACAAGATCCTCGTGCAGATGATCGAGCAGCTCCAGGAACTCGTCCTCAGATTCCGTTACATATATTATGATGATTTCAAGAGAGCCGAGAACATGCCTGAGGAGCACCGGCTGATCCTCGATGCGATCGAAAGCGGCGATGCCGATGCGGCCAGAGAAGCTGCCGACGTGCATATCGCCAGACTCAAAGAGCTCGTCATAAGAGAAAACGTACAGCCGAAAAACATCACGGACTGATATCCCGAACCATCGGACAGATCCCGGGCACACTGCGCCATGCAGCCGTCCGGGATTTTATTATGTAAAGTCTGCAGCTTCGCGGTCTGCAGGCTTTTTCATGCAAAGGCGCACAGCCATGCAGGTCCTCATTTTTTGCACCATTTTTGCACCGCCCCTGCGAATATTTCACAGACCTCGCGAATATTATTTATCAGAAAAATAATATCTGCATAATCAAGGAGGTCGCAACACATGAATAATATATCGCCCTATGACAACATTCCCGTAAGCGGAGGACGCCCCGGTCCGGATACCTCGGCCGGGCAGGATCAGCTGCAGTATGTCGACGTGCCTGTGGAAAATATAGCTCCCGAAAATACGGGTGCATCGCCGGAAGTCACACTGCCTGAACCTGCCGATCATTACGACACTGCCGCCACAGCCGGGCAGCACGTTCCACAGGAGAGCGCAATCCCGGCTCCAGGCATCGGATCACAACACGAATCAGTCCCGGCAGCCCCGGCAGCCAGCGCCGACATCCAGCGCGACAGGACCCCGACAGTCAGTAATGCAGCGCGGCCGGCAGCCGCATCACCATCCGACACCGCAGTCTTCATCCCTGCCGCTTCACTTTCGAACGACTCGACCGTGACTCTGAAAAACCTGGATGCCATCAGTGAATACACTCTTCCTTTCGAAGAGACACTGCTCGTGCCTGACACGATGCCCGATATCGGTGAAATACTCTTCGCCGAAGGAAGCTTTCATCCGGATCAGTCCTCGAAGACCTCCGCAGGAAGTGCCGGCGCGGTTTCAGGCGAGATCGTCCTGCACACCGTCTACAGTCCTGCTGAAACAGCCTCATCACCCGTCGATGTCATACGATCCGCCGTTTCATTCAGATCCGACATTTCCGACATCCGGCATGACGCTGCAGACGCTTCATCAGAGTCAGTATGCACGTTCGACATCGGTCCGGTCACGGCCGAACTGCTGAATGAGCGCAAATTTACAGTCAGGGGACATATAAAGGTGCGCGTCACTGTTATCACAGCGAAGGTCCTCCCGCTCCATAACGCGAACAGCGACCCCGACCTGATACTTAAAAAAGAACAGTTCAGCGCATCCGAGCTCATATTCGAAGCCACTGAAACGACAGAGATCGCTCAGGAGATAAACCTGCATGAAGATCAGCCGGAGCCTGTTAAGATCCTCAAAGAAAGCTTTTCCATAATCGAGAACCACAGACAGATCACATCCGGAAAACTCGTTATAAACGGCACGATCCTTTCCGAGATACTCTGCCTCGGCCTCGAAGATCACGAAAACACGCTCTGCTGCCTGAGGAACAAAACCGATTTCACGCAGTTCATCGTGGCGGACGATGATCTCGACAGTGACCTGATAGAGATATCCTTTGCCGGCGATGACCTGAAAGCATCCGTCGAGACCAGGAGCCAGATCATGATAACAGGCACAGTGACCTCGTCTGTGCACGGTTACCGCACGCGACCGATACCCGTTGTCCCGGATGCCTACCACAAAAAGAACGACATACGGTTCGACATGTGCAGCCTGCCGCTTTCCTGCATAGCAGGAACTGTTTCCGGTGAGCTTTCGTCACGCGAAGTCGTTAATATAGATGAAGAAAAAGGCAGACCTGAAAAGCTTTTATGCGCAACTGCCACGATCGCAGAGATCTGCAGCACGACCGGTCAGGGACGCATCGCCCTCGAAGGCAGTATCCCTGTAAAGATCCTCGCCCTCGACAATGATGACAAACCATTCATGATCGAAAGCACCGTGCCGCTCCGCGGCACTCTGGATATGCCTGCACTGGAAAACTCGCATGACACGACAGAGATCGCGATTTCCGCGAACATAAAGGATCTATGGTTCGACTCGATCAACAGCAGCCAGCTGGAGATAAACATCAGCGTTTCCATAGAGCTCCGGGCCATACGGCACTGCGTTTTCCACACCATCGAAAACCTCTGCATATCGGAGGCTGCGTCATCCGCACGCACGCCGTCGATAGCTCTTTATGTGACCGGCCCGAATGATACACTGTGGGATATCGCGAAACGATACCGCACCGACGCCGAGTCCATAGCAGCGATCAACGATCTGGACGCCGGACAGCCGCCGATCCCCGGCACAAGACTGCTGGTCGTCCGCTGATGCCGCGACCCATCGCGCCCTGAGGCGCTCTGCAAAAAAACTTCCATAAATATGTATAATTCCTCCCTGCGCAGTAAACACTTACTGTACCGGATCAGATCAGCCCGGTCAAAACCGGACCGCGGCCATATCCGGATGAAGCAGAAACCGCAAGGGAGGAATTGGAATTGAAAAAAATATCTGACGGCAAAAAATGTATGATCTGCCTGGCACTCGTACTGATAATGGGCTTCCTTTTGTTCTATACATACACCGGAGACGGCCGTAAAAACGAGCACGAGGGGATCATCAGACTTCACGTTATCGCAAACAGCGACACGGCAGGCGACCAGGCGCTGAAGCTCAAGGTGCGCGACGCAGTGATCGAATATCTGCAGAAGCAGGATGACCTTCGCACCGTCGACGACACCAGAGAATATCTGGAGGAGAATCTCGGCAGCCTTGAAAAGATCAGCGAAGGGATAATCGCGGCGAATGGTCGTGACTACTCTGCTCATGCAAAGCTCGGGGTGCGGTATATCCCTGAAAAGACCTACGGCGATATCACTTTCCCGGCCGGAAACTACGAGGCTCTGAACATCACGCTCGGAGACGGCAAAGGTGAAAACTGGTGGTGTGTGCTCTTCCCTCCGCTCTGTCTTCTCGATGAAGGCACAGAAAGCGATGCTGCGGAGGATGATACAAAGGATGCGCAGGCAGGAAATGCAAAGGCGGCAGATACGGACAAGAGCAAGGCTGGCAGTATCGCTGATGCTTCCGGCGGCTCTGACAGTCTCACGGACGAGCAGCGCCTGCACCTGAGATGGAAGATCGTCGAGCTCCTTGGAGAAACTAAATGACAGACAAAAACCGCTTTCGGATCCCGTGGCACTTCGCCACTGCCGGACTGAAAGCGGTTTTTGCATATCGTGCAGACCATTCTTCTCCCCCTGTCGGTCTGCAAATGCATGGTTCCGCTGCTGTGCCCGCAAAACCGGCACTCGCAGCAAGCCTTAATCATCGAACAGCGACGCCAGGCTTTTGCTCCTGAACTCGTTCTTCAGCAGCCCCTGTATGCGCCCGAGTTCTCTGTGCATGCGGCATTCGAGACCAGCATTTCTGGTACAGTCATAGTCGCTTTTCATACATTCGATCACCAGAAATGTGTTCTCGAATGCGCTCACCACATCGTAAAGTGTGATCTCTTCACAGTCTCTGCGCAGGCTGTATCCACCCTTGGGACCGCGCCTGATAGTCAGCAGTCCGCCTGCCTCCAGCTTTTTCAGCACCCTGTATATGAACGGGGACGGGATATTTTTCTCCTGTGAAAGCGCCGCAGCTGACATCGGGCTTTTGTGATAAAGTGCGTCGAGTATCTGTATAGCATATTCGACTTCTCTTATTATTAAAATACCTGTCACCTCCCTGCAGTCGTTATCATACTTTTTTAGTAAAGTATACTATCCTTTACTGCGATTGTCAAGTATGCGCGACTCGCCGGCTGTCAGGCGCCCGGGCAGCCCCTCAGTTCACACCACCATAAAAGCGCTGCTCCGGGAATGGCCCCGACGCAGCGCCCTTTGATTTTTGACTATACGGCATTACCTGACAATGCACTTCTGTTATTTGGAACTGCTTTCGCTATTTCGCTTTCGACGTCTCCACTTTTCTGGAAATAATGAAGAATACTATGCAGAGTACAGCACATACTGCTGTAAATATATGCAGATAGTTTCCTATCACGCTTACGATAGTATCGACATTAGCGTTTTCCAATATGCCATCGAAGTAATCGCCTGCCTCCCATGCATCTTCAGTTCCCCAGCCTTCATACCAAGGCACGAATACACATGTGACTGCGTTCATGACAGTCATGAACAGGAACAGCAGAGATATCCTCTTCGTATCTCCGACTGCCAGACCGGTCCTCTTGTTTCCGGGGAATGCGACAGGGTCTTTCTTCGTGAGCCCGCCGTACATCTTTCGCCAGATGATGTAAAGGAGCGGGCCTGTTGCCATCGCCGTCATACCGCCTATGTAGTAGTCGGATCCATTGATGAAGATCGCAAACAGCGCTACGCAGATCGGTACGACACATAATACGACCAGAAGTCCGAATCCTCCGGGGATCCTGAACTTGTATTCTTCCGCCGGTATCTTCTTTCTGAGGATCATAGCGGAGATGTAAACGAGTATGTACGATGCGATGAGCATGTGCACGTCGAGGATTATTACGAACCCGAACGGCAGCATGCAGAGTATCATTGTCGAAACAGCTACTGTCAGTACAGCGATATAAGGTACTCCGTGTTTCTTGTCGCACTTTACTAGAAGCGGCGGAGCCAGATTATCATCTGCCAGCGAGAAGAAGCCTCTCGAACCCGATGCTATGTAAGTGTTGAATATCGAGCACTGTGCGAAGATCGCAACCAGTACGAAGAATACGCCGAATGCAGGTCCCCAGAATTCCTGTACAACATCTGAGTATCCTACAGTTCCCGCTTCCGTTCCCCAGTTGTCCCACTGTCCCAGTGAACCGAGACCTGCTATAGTAGGCAGGATATATACAGCCATGATGAGCGGTATAGTGATGAGCGTTCCCTTAGGGATGACCTGCGGATTTGCGACCTCGCCTGCGATCGTCGACATCGACTCGTATCCCGAGTACATCCACATGCCGACTGAGATTCCTCCCGCTATGAAGAAGAGCCAGTCTGAAGCGCCTGTTGCTTCGTATGCCGTGAGCTGGAACGAGATCGTGTCAGCTGTCTCAGCATTGCCGCCCCAGTTCATGAAGCCGCATATTGCAACAAGCCCGAATGCTACCATAACGAGTATCGAAAGTATCGTACTTGCTATACCTACATCTTTTACGCCGCGGATATTGATCCAGGTAAAAATGATTATCATTGCGGCCTTGATGGCAAATTCTCCGGTCCAGCCCAGATCCCACTGAGATGCAGCGTAGCCGCCTGCCAGAATAACGTATACAGCGTTATCGATGTAGATCGAGATGGTTCTCCACCATCCTGCCTGGAATCCCCAGAATTCTCCGAGAGCTTCCTGCACCCACTTGTAGTAGCCGCCTTCCTGCGGTCTTACCGAGCCCAGCTCGGAAGCGATGCATCCGAAAGGCAGTGCCCATACGAACGGCAGCACACAGAGCATTACTATGGTAAGGCCGGGTCCGCATTCAGGGATCATTTCCTCGATGCCGTAGCAGCCTGCTGCTACCAGACAGAAGATCATGAATACTACTGTCGAAACTTTGATGTCATGCTTTTTCAGACCATGTTCTCCGACCTGAGCAACATTTGTGTTCTGTTTTTGAGTCATATTATCCTCCTTTTTTAATAGTAAATCCTCTAAATAACAGGAAAAGCCGCCGCCCGAGCAGCACAGCGGCTTTCCTGCATAATAGACATCAATATATCACATTGTGAATATAATTCCGGTATAATCAAACATAATAATATGAAGCTTTTAGTTGAGTTCTTTTACTACTGTATCAAGAGTTATATCCAGTTCCGATGCATAATCAAAATATGTATCCACCTGGTCAAAGCTCAGCATATCTGATGAGATGAGACCCTTCTGATCGAACTTGTCATTGACGAACATCTTTGAGAATAAGAATCCGCCCTGGCCTGTCAGGTACATCTCAGCGGTTATCCCTGCCTTTTCGAAAGAGTCTACGAATCCCGGCGCCGATACGTGCGTCTCTATGAGAACATCTTTGCCGCCTTTCTGTCCATATGCTTCGATGACCATGCAGCCTGCGTCTTTTTTCAGACCTTCATCTATGATCGCCTGTATTTCTTCTCTGTATTTAGGTGCCGGAGGTATATGGCTGAGAACGAAATCAAACGGAACTACTTTCTTTCCGTTGAAGTCTTTTTCCTCACGACTCAGAAGCCCTGCTTCGCTGAGAGGTTTTGCGAAGTCCATTCCTGCTCCCGCATATTTGAAGTAAGCATTTTGGCATCCCTTGAAGTATTTTTCTGCATTGAATCCATAGTGCAGAGGTTCGTCATGCGAGTGTTCCATGAACGTGATCTCTTCATCCATGTAGTCATACTGTCTCTTCACAGGGTTTCCGAAAGCCGGTGTGTTTACGAACTGTCCGTTTTCGAAAGCAATGCCTGCTTCACTCATATCTGTAAGCGCTGTTACCGGCGACCACCAGAATGGCTGGAATCTTTCGGCTATAGCGCCTTCCCATACAAAATTATAAATAGTATCGCATTTATCGAGATATTTCATCGCGTTTCTCGTTGCACAGCAGATGAGTCCTGGTGCTGATCCCGTCCCTACTATCGCAAGTCTGTCGATAGCTTCGAATTTAGGTCCGTAGATCTCGAACTGAGCCTTCAGACTGTCGAACCATTTCTTAGTTCCCGGTGCAGTGATCTTTTCACCTCTGATATCCGTGTCAGCCTTCGCTTCTTCGCTTTCTCTCCATACATTCTCCATGTTGATGGTCGATGCGTAGTCCTGATAATTGGCTTTTACCTCAAGAGCTGCGTCCAGCACGTTTTTCGTGCATTCGAGCGGCAGGCCGTTAAGGATCAGATCCACTCCCTGAGCTGCGGCAACGATGCTGTCCTTGTCATGAGCATCTACCTGCACGCCTCTGCCCTTACTGAGCTGACCGACGATATTTTCCACTGCCTTTATATCGTAATCCGCGCAAATAACTTCTTCTACGTTCGGCTCCAGATCCAGTCTCTTTGCTGCTGCACTGCCCTGAGCTCCAACGCCTAATACTAATACTTTTTTCATAATTCACCTCAAAATATTTCACGTAATATCTGTCACGCAAGATATTCTCAGGCTATGATCAACAGCCAGATTTCCTGCAGATATTACGTCTCTAAATCAAAATCTTTCTTCAAATTTCTAATTGCTACGTATATCTTGTTCATAAATCCTTTTGTCATTTTGAGCACGAACTGTAAAGTCCTGTGCTGTTCCACCTCCAAATTCATTGTGTCAGCGGCACCTGCGTACGTTGTGCCGCAGTGCTACGATTACTGTCATAAGGTGGTTTCCACGCTCCCTTCTATAGTTTTCTGTTTTCGTTGTTCGTTTACAATACATCATGGACGGGCCTGTGCGCAATAGTATTATTAATTTCTCGCAACATAATACATCGTTAATTAGTTGACGATTCAATTGAAAAATTGCCGTCAGGGTTGAAATTTCAACATTTGCGGCAATTTTTAGACTTTTGAAAAATATTCAATATTATTTAACGGCCTGCGCAAACAAGTTATCGTTTTTACGCAACGACATTGTTCGACACATGCTTTTTATAAACTTTTGCCCCGGATTCCTCAAAACCCGGGGCAGTTTCTGTACTTTTATGTTATGCAGAACTGCAGGCCGCCTGCCTGCAGGTGCATACGCTGCACCTTTACAGCTCCTGTATAGCCTCGACGATGAGATCGCCGGCCTTTACAGTACCGATGACCTCTTCACCTTCCTTAGCGATGTCAGGCGTCCTGTATCCGTCTGCGAGCACCTTCCTGACAGCCGCTTCGATCGCGTCTGCCTCTTTGCCGAGACCGAACGTGTATCTGAGCATCATCGCTGCCGAAAGGATCGTAGCCATCGGATTTGCCATATCCCTGCCTGCGATGTCAGGCGCCGAACCGTGGACCGGCTCGTACATGCCGAAGTTGCCCGTTGCAAGGCTAGCCGACGGCAGCATACCGATCGAGCCCGTTATCATGCTGGCTTCGTCCGAAAGGATGTCGCCGAATATGTTGCTCGTAACGATCACATCGAACTGCTTCGGATTTCTCACCATCTGCATTGCGGCGTTGTCTATGTAAAGGTTGTTCAGCTCGACTTCAGGGTACTTTTCGCCGACTTCAGCGACTACCCTTCTCCACAGGCGCGAGCTTTCCAGCACGTTCGCCTTGTCTACACTTGTGACCTTCCTGTTTCTCTTCATCGCCATGTCGAATGCGACTTCTGCGATACGTCTGACTTCTTCCTCTGCATACTGCTCCACGTCGTATGCTGCCATGCCAAGTTCTGTTTTTTTCGTGCCCTTTTCGCCGAAATAGATGCCGCCTGTGAGCTCGCGCACCACCACGATATCGAGGCCGCCCTCTACGATCTCAGGCTTCAGCGGGCATGCGTCTGCAAGCTGCTCGAATAAGAGTGCCGGTCTGAGGTTTGCAAAGAGGCCGAGCTCTTTTCTCAGGCCGAGAAGGGCCATCTCAGGTCTTTCGCTGCCCGGGAGCGTATCCCATTTCCAGCCGCCTACAGCGCCGAGAAGCACTGCATCGCTGGCTTTGCATGTATCTATCGTTTCCTGCGGCAGGCATTTTCCTGTTGCGTCGATCGCGCAGCCTCCCGCCAGTACTTTAGTGTATTCGAATGTGTGTCCGTATTTTTCTCCGACCTTGTCCAGCACCCTGATGGTCTGCCCTACGACTTCAGGGCCGATGCCGTCGCCGGGAACGACTGCTATTTTATAGTTCATATCGATTCTCCTTGTCTTTATGCATCTTTATGCGGTTGTGCATCTTTATGCTGCTGCGCGGCTATTTGTCCGTGATGCTGTTCATCAGGCAACGGCAGATGCGCAGCCTCTGCCTCCGACTCGAGCTGCGAAGCTACAACCGCTTCTTGCTCTCCCTTGCTGTCCGGATTGCCGACTACAAATCTCTTCCAGAGATTTGGGCAATCAGGCCGCCCTTGGCCATGATGTCTTTGATGAATTCAGGGAACGGGTGAGCCTGGTATGTCTCGCCTTTTGTCTCGTTTGTGATCACACCTGTGTCAAAATCCACCGACACTTTATCGCCTGCATCGATACCTTCGCTCGCTTCCGGACACTCCAGGATCGGCAGCCCGATGTTGATGGCATTTCTGTAGAAGATCCTTGCAAATGTCTTCGCGATCACGCAGTCGATGCCGCTCGCTTTGATCGCGATAGGTGCATGCTCTCTGGACGATCCGCAGCCGAAGTTCTCTCCGCCTACCATGATGTCGCCCTGCTTTACTTTATTTACAAAATCCGCATCGATATCTTCCATGCAGTGACTTGCCAGCTCCTTGTGGTCCGCTGTGTTCAGATGTCTTGCAGGGATTATAACGTCTGTATCGACGTTGTCTCCATATTTATGAACGATTCCTTGTGCTTTCATATCTTTTTCCTCCTTGCATCCTTTACAGCTCGTCCGGTCCGCTGATCTTTCCTGTAACAGCTGACGCAGCCGCTACAGCCGGGCTTGCCAGATAAACTTCTGATTTTACATGTCCCATTCTTCCTACGAAGTTTCTGTTAGTAGTTGCGACACATCTCTCCCCTGCTGCCAGGATACCCATGTGACCGCCGAGACATGGTCCGCATGTCGGCGTCGATACAACGCATCCCGCATCGATGAATGTGTCGATGTAGCCGTTCCTGATGCAGTCCTTGTAGATCTGCTGTGTCGCCGGTATGATGATCGCTCTGACATCGTCATGCACTTTCCTGCCCTTGAGGATCTTTGCCGCGAGCGCCATGTCCTCGAGCCTGCCGTTCGTACACGATCCGATGACCACCTGCTGGACAGGCACGTCGCCGACCTCGTCGATCGTCTTCGTGTTCTCAGGAAGGTGCGGGAACGAAACCGTCGGCTTCAGCGCAGAAAGGTCGATCTCGTATTCTTCCACATATTCCGCATCATCGTCAGGAGTATATACCTTCCATTCCCCCTGCACTCTGCCCTTCATGTAATTTTCCGTCACTTCGTCGACCATGAAAATTCCGTTCTTTGCACCTGCCTCGATCGCCATGTTCGCGATGCAGAGTCTGTCGTCCATGGAAAGGCTCGCAAGCCCTTCGCCCATGAATTCCATGGATCTGTAAAGCGCACCGTCCACGCCGATCTTGCCGATTATGTGCAGTATCACGTCTTTGCCTGTCACGTTTTCGCTGAGCCTGCCTTTGAGGTTGAATTTTATAGCTTCAGGCACCTTGAACCATGCCTGTCCTGTTGCCATTCCTGCAGCCATGTCGGTGCTTCCCACTCCTGTTGAAAATGCGCCGAGTGCTCCGTATGTACATGTGTGCGAATCCGCTCCGATGATGCAGTCGCCGGCCTTTACTATCCCCTGTTCAGGAAGGAGCGCATGCTCGATGCCCATCCTGCCGACGTCGAAGAAGTTCTTCACGTCGAATCTCTTTGCAAAAGTCCTGCACTTCATGCACTGTTCTGCCGCTTTTATATCCTTGTTCGGTGTAAAATGGTCCATTACCAGCGATATCTTTTCTCTGTCGAAGATGCCGTCGAATCCGGCTTTCTCGAATTCGTTCACCGCAACCGGTGTCGTTATGTCGTTGCCGAGCACCATGTCGAGATCTGCTCTGATCAGCTGTCCGGCCTCGACTTTATCGAGTCCTGCGTGTGCCGCCAGTATTTTCTGGGTCATTGTCATTCCCATATCGTATTCCTCCTTTATTCAACTGATATATCAAATCTGCCTGTCGATTTCCTCATCCAATCCCATGCGGAACGGGTGCTGCAGGCTGTCAGCCTGCAGTCCTCCCTGCGAAACGGACGCTGAGGGCTATTCAACGAAGTGATCTTTTCTGTTCTGTCTGTTGAGTGCGCTTACCAGAGCGTTTACCGACGCCAGGATGATATCCTCGTGAGTTCCCACGCCCCAGAAAGTGTTGCCGTCATGATCCTCGATGCAGACATAGGCTGCAGCCTTTGAACTTGACTCTGCCGAAAGCGCATGCTCTGAGTAAGTAACGAATTTATAATCAAAGGTGTAAGGTGACATCTTGAGCGCATTGCTGATCGCGTCCAGACGGCCGTTTCCGACTGCCTCGAACTTGTACACTTCGTCTGCGATACGCACCGTGATGTCTGCGATCATACCGTCGTTCGACTTGAAGTCCGAAGCTTTCCTGAATGTCGCGTCCGTGATGTCGATCGGATCGAACACATTGACATATTCCTGTGCAAATGCCTGGTACACTTCGACCGGTGTGAGCTCCTTGTGCTCCTGATCGGAGATGTCTTTCACCATGTATCCGATCTCTTCTCTCATCTGCTGCGGGATCACATATCCGAAGTTGTGCTCCAGGATGTACGCTATGCCGCCTTTGCCGGACTGGCTGTTGATACGGATGACGTCCGCCTCGTACTCTCTGCCGACGTCCTGCGGATCGAGCGGCAGATATGGTACTGACCACGTCCTGAGATCCTTTTCCTTGTGCCAGCGCATGCCCTTTGCAATAGCATCCTGATGCGATCCGGAGAATGCCGCGAATACCAGCTGTCCGCCGTACGGCTGTCTCGGATTGACTTTCATATCTGTATATTTCTCATATGTCTCTACTACTTCAGGCATGTTCGAGAAATCGAGCTCCGGATCGACTCCGTGGCAGAACATGTTCATCGCTACTGTAACGATATCGACGTTTCCTGTTCTCTCGCCGTTGCCAAAAAGCGTTCCCTCGATCCTGTCGCCGCCTGCGAGGAGTCCCAGCTCGGCGTCTGCCACGGCTGTTCCTCTGTCGTTGTGCGGATGGAGCGAGATTATCAGATTTTCTCTGTTGTGAAGGTTTGCACACATATATTCGATCTGTGATGCATAGACATGTGGCATAGACATCTCCACTGTTCCCGGCAGGTTTATGATTACCTTGTTGTCCGGTGTCGGCTCCCATATATCGATCACCGCATTGCATATCTCTGCTGCAAAATCCACTTCTGTACCTGTGAAGCTCTCAGGCGAATATTCAAATGAGAATTTTGTCTCAGGGAATTTTGCTGCATATTCTTTCATCAGTGCCGCTCCATCCGTCGCGATCTTGATGATCTCAGGCTTTTCTTTTTTGAAAACCTGCTCTCTCTGTGCGAGCGACGTTGAATTGTAAAGGTGCACGACTGCTTTCTTTACACCCTGGAGTGCTTCGAAAGTCTTCTTTATTATATGTTTTCTGGACTGTGTGAGCACCTGCACCGTAACATCATCCGGGATCAGATCGTCATCTACCAGTTTTCTGAGAAACTGATACTCTGTTTTCGATGCTGCCGGAAATCCCACTTCGATCTCTTTGAAGCCGATCTTAACTAAATACTTGAAGAACTCAACTTTTTCACTGAGGCTCATCGGCACGATCAGTGCCTGGTTGCCGTCTCTGAGGTCGACGCTGCACCAGATCGGCGCTTTCTCGATATGATCTTTTTTTACCCATTCGTTATGGGGCTCTGCCGGCGGAAAATATCCCACCTTGTATTTATCGTAATTCTTCATTATTATATCTGTCCTTTCTTTAATATGATTCGCTGCCGTTCAGCTGCGCTGTATCATAGATACAGGCAGGTCAATCGAGTAGGGGCTAACAAGTAGCCCCTCTCACACCACCGTACATGCCGTTCGGCATACGGCGGTTCAATTCAA
>CAKQIZ010000021.1 GCA_934247125.1 uncultured Clostridia bacterium | reverse complement strand
CGATCCGGAACGGGCTCGAACCGTCGACCTCCAGCGTGACAGGCTGGCATTCTAACCAACTGAACTACCGGACCGCATCGTCTGTACCTTTTAAAGTTTGGTGGGCGCTATAGGGCTCGAACCTATGACCCCCTGCTTGTAAGGCAGGTGCTCTCCCAGCTGAGCTAAGCGCCCTCACTTTTTATCTGTTTGCTCGGCACATTTATTAACTATACAGCATGACCTCTGATCTGTCAACACATTTTTTATATTTTTTTCAACAAAGTTTTTTCATCAAGGACCTCAACGGCTCCGGATGTAGTGTTTGCAAGCAACGCGAGCACTTTATCCTTCCTGTCTAAAGTTGTGAGGATATCCATTTTGACCTTGTCCGTATACTGTATTTCATCGATAATAAATGCTGTTTCGGGTGCATTTTCTTCAAAAACACCCGAAGCCATATTCTGCAGTTTTGCCAAAAAAGTATAGTCTATTTTAATTTCAAGCAGACAAATCTCGCAAACACTGCAAACTTGTGCTGCATCTATTCCAAGCTTTGCACTACTTGTATATGCGCGCACCAAACCGCCGGTCCCGAGCTTTATCCCTCCAAAATATCGAGTGACCACGACAGCCACATTCGTTATGCCTTCTTTTACCAGCATCTGGACTATCGGCGCACCTGAAGTCCCCTGCGGCTCTCCGTCATCGCTCGCCCACTGGATCTGAAACTTGTCACCCAGAACCATTGCCGGCACATTATGAGTCGCATCCTTATATCTGTTCTTTACAGAGGCGATAAACTCATCTGCCTCCTCCTTCGTCTCAACAGGTTTCACATGAGCCGTAAACCTTGATCTTTCTATTATCTGTTCCGCTTCCGCCTCTTTTTTCACGGTTTTATATAACTCCATATGTTCCTCTCTGTAATAATCGCAAATTCATCTGCAGCGGCATCAGGCTTCCGCAAATTTTTTGTATTTTTCATAGTCTGCCGCTTCAAAATTACCCTCGAGCACAGTTCCTTCCGCTTCATACTGCATCGAAGTTATTTCCCCGTTTTCACACAGATATGACGTCACACCGCCTTTATCATACGGTATGACGAATCGCGCATGTATGCGCTTTCCAAAAAGACTGTTCTTTACAGCAGCAAGCAGCTCGTTCATATTCTGACCGGTTTTGGCCGAAACATATACCGCCTCATTTCCACTCACATCGATAGGGATCTCATCTGTGAGATCGATCTTATTGTATGCCATGAGCTTTTCTTTGCTGCCGGCGCCTATCTGACCCAGGACACGATCCGTAACTTCGATCTGAAAATCACGTTCTGCATATGAACTGTCTACGACATGTATCAGAAGATCTGCATATTTCACTTCCTCCAGTGTTGATTTAAAGGCCTCCACCAGTCCGTGAGGCAGCTTGCTGACAAAGCCTATGGTATCTATAAGTATGAACTCATTTCCCTGCTCCAGTGTTATTCGTCTGTGCTGCGTATCAAGCGTAGCAAAAAGCATGTCTTTCGATGCTACAGTCTTTTCCTCATTGTCAGCCATCGAAAGCAGCCTGTTCATTATCGCAGACTTCCCTGAGTTCGTATATCCTACGAGTGCCACGACAGGAAGCCTTGATTTCTCTCTGCCCGCTCTCTGCAGCTGACGGCTCTTCTCTGCCCTCCTAAGCTCTTCTCTGATATCGTCTATCCTTCTGGTTATATGCCGCCTGTCAGTCTCAAGTTTCTTTTCGCCCGGGCCTCTCGTTCCGATGCCTCCGCCGAGACGCGACAGTGACTTTCCAAAGCCTGTAAGACGCGGCATCCTGTACTGCAGCTGCGCAAGCTCGACCTGCAGCTTTCCTTCCTTTGATGCTGCTCTGTCTGCAAATATGTCGAGTATCAGTATCGTCCTGTCGATGACTCTGACTCCTGTCGCTTCTTCAAGATTTCTCAGCTGCACTCCGGAAAGTTCTTCATTGAATATAACGGTATCGACATCCATCGCCTCACACATCTCTGCCAGCTCCGCCACCTTTCCCTTACCTATCAGCGTTGCTGTATCCGGCTTTTCGCGAGCCTGCACCATCATACCGGCGACTTCGATACCGTCAGCCCCGGCAAGTCCGACAAGTTCTTCCATCGAATACGATATATCTTTGTCAAGCTGTATCCCGACGAGAACAGCCCTGTATTCTTCTGTGATTATTTCATTTTTATCATTAAATCTAAGCATGTTTTTATATTACCACATTTTCATCATTCTGTTACATCTAAAATATCATCTTTAGGTACCTGTACAAAACTGTCCGGGACATCTCCCAGTATCACGGTTTCTGCAAGCAGTATCTTGCTCGATGTGTCGAAAGTTCTCGAGGAAAACGGCGCCATGACTTTTACGCGGCATTTCAGGACTATATATATCTTATATTTAGTCTGATTTATCGCTTTAGAGTCGAACTCCGTTCTAAAATCCGTGGAAAGCACACTTACAGGCTTTATGGCGACATCTGCATATGGTCCTGTCTGCGAAAGCATCTTGCTGCCCATGAGAGCTCCCAGCGGCACCTGCAGAGGTTCTTCATCCATGGTCCTGAATGCATCCTGCAGATTCAGAGCAAGCTGCGTCAGCAAGATGTTGATCGCTATAGAATTCGCCTGCACAAGCTCCGTTTTTCCGTTCTCGTCCTTTTTCAGCAAAAAAAGGTCTTCTTCTACAGTCTGCCCCTGAAAAAGCTCCGAAAGTGCTCTATTTATAGTTCTTGTCACCAGAACCTCCGCTCTCATCCGGGATATATCCTCAAGATTCGGATCTATCACCGTTTTCAGATATACGAACATCATAGAAAAGAGCACCGCTGCCGTCATGAGCAGCACCAGCACGGATTTCCGCACTTTTTTCCTGCCGCTGTATTTTCTGCGCTTCCCCGATCTTCTTTTTCTTTTTCTGCATGACTTATCCGGCATATCTCCACAGCTCCTCAAAAAACAAAAAACTCCTGCTTTACATATTATGCAAAGCAGGAGACTTCTGTCATTATTTCGGATCGTAATCAAAACATACGCATCTGTCTTATATAGCCATCTTGTTGAGCTCTTCCTTGAATTTGGAATTAGTGATCTTGATCCTTGTTCCTTTCATTCCGAGCGATCTGGATTCTACGACGCCTGCACTCTCAAGTTTTCTGAGTGCATTGACGATAACAGACCTGGTGATCCCGGATCTGTCTGCGATCTTGCTGGCAACGAGAAGACCCTCGTCTCCATCGAGTTCGGCAAATATCTGCTGTACAGCTTCTATTTCCGAATACGAAAGAGTGCCTATCGCCATCTGTACCATTGCGATCTCTCTCTCTTCTTCTTCTCTTTCAAGAGACTTTCTTCTCTGTATCTCCATTCCGACTATAGTTGCTCCATATTCACCGAGAACGAGATCTTCCTCTGTGAACTCAGGAGTGTATCTCGTAAGTATCAGTGTTCCCCATCTCTTTCCTCCGCCTAATATCGGAATGATCGTATGGAGCTTGTCCGATGTGTCATAATCGTACTTGAATATCTTGAGCGCTTCTTCACCTGAAACATTCGCAACAGTTTCTCTGACACGCATCAGTTCTTCATTATATTCCTCCGGGAACACCTGCGAACCCGTTTCTGCATCTGAAATAGCCATGCTGTCTGACTTTATTTTATATCCTACGCCGATGACTTTTCCGGTCCTGTTCGCGATATAAACGTTCGCATCCATAAGTTCGCTCATAAGTTCACACATCTCATCAAACGAGAACGCCCCTGTCGGGCTCTCCTGAAGCATCCAGTTCAGCTTTCTTACCTTTGATAACATATTCATCTCCTACCTCATCTGACTTAAATTATTATATTTTATTCATCTTATTTGAATTTGTACATATCGTATATATTATATACATTTGTAATCAACAAAGCAACGGTATTTTTTGATTTTTCCAAAAAGTATCGTTTTTTCACACAATTGACACAAAACTGCTGTTTTCGTCACATTTATCCTGTTTAATTTGTTCTTTTGCAAACAATCGACAGAACTCCACCAACATCTGTTGTTTACAGATACCAATGGAGTTCCTGTCAGGCCGCCTGATCACAATATATACTTATCTATATCTTCCGGATGTATTTTCTCAGCAAATTTTTCTTTCACATACTGCTGATCGATCGTAATTTTCTCATCATCCATATCCGGGATGTTAAAGGAAATATCCTCCAAAAGCTTTTCCAGTATCGTATGCAGTCTTCTTGCACCTATATTCTCCGTCTGTTCGTTCATCAGAAACGCCATAGTGGCTATCTCATCAATAGCTTCATCTGTAAATTCGATCTCTATGCCTTCAGTTTCCAGCAGCGCCTTATGCTGCTTCAGCAGAGCGTTCTCCGGCACCGTAAGGATCTTTACGAACGTATCCTTGTCGAGATTCTCCAGCTCCACCCTTATCGGAAAACGACCCTGAAGCTCCGGTATGAGATCAGTAGGTTTTGCTGTATGGAAGGCCCCCGCTCCTATGAAAAGTATATGATCAGTCTTCACCGGACCGTGCTTTGTGTTTATCACACTGCCTTCAACAATAGGAAGGATGTCTCTCTGAACACCTTCCCTCGAAACATCAGCACCGCTTCTGTAGCTTGATCCCGATGCGATCTTGTCGATCTCATCGATAAAGATTATACCGTTTTGTTCTGCATTCTGCAATGCATCATCAGTGACCTGATCCATATCTATAAGATTCTGTGCCTCTTCCTCACGCAGGATCTTTCTGGCATCTTTTACCTTTACTTTTTTATTCTTCATTCGTTTCGGCGCCATGTCGCCGAAAATGTTTCCTATCGCTATACTCATGCCCTCATTGCCCATATCCAGAGCATTTGTTTTAGGAGCATCTGTTACCTGTATCTCTATATACTGTTCTTCCAGAAGTCCTTCGCGAAGCTGCTGTCTGACCTGCTCTCTGGCGAGCATATCAGGTTCAGTCTGCTGTTCCTCAGCCTGCTGCTGTTCGTACTGCTCCTTCTGACTGAGATATCCGCTGTTTCCCAGAATGAAATCAAAAGGCCCTCTGCTCTGGTTCCCGGACGCTGCTTTCTTGTTTCCCGGAATTATAGCTTCTATTATCTTCTCTTCTACGATCTCGTCTGCGACAGAATACTTTTCTTCGATCATTGCCTGCTTCGTTATTCTCACCGAAGCCTCGACAAGATCTCTTACCATGGAGTCCACATCACGTCCCACATATCCGACTTCCGTGAACTTTGTCGCCTCCACCTTTACAAACGGAGCGTCCATCAGTTTCGCGAGCCTTCTTGCGATCTCTGTCTTACCACATCCTGTAGGCCCCATCATAAGTATGTTCTTAGGAGTGATCTCCTCTCTCATTTCTTCTGACAGGAGACTTCTTCTGTATCTGTTCCTCAAAGCGATCGCTACAGACTTTTTCGCTTCATCCTGTCCTATTATATATTTATCCAGTTCGCCCACTATTTCTTTAGGCGTCATCTGGTAAAGCTTGTTGGCCATCATCTACCTCCTATAATTTTTCTACAGAAATATGATCATTTGTATACACGCAGATCGACGCCGCAATTTCCAGTGATTTCCTCACTATTTCCTCTGCTCCGAGGTCTGTATTGTTATAGAGGGCATTAGCCGCAGAATATGCATAGTTGCCCCCTGAGCCTATCGCAACAAAAGGCTGGTCAGGTTCGATCACTTCACCGGTTCCCGAAAGGACCAGCATATCCGATTTATCAGCAACGATCATAAGCGCTTCAAGGTTTCTCATAGCCTTGTCCGAACGCCACAGCTGAGCCAGTGCGACCGCAGCACGTTTCAGGTTGCCCCCGTGTTCATCCAGTTTGCTTTCGAATTTTTCTGTCAGCGAAAAAGCATCGGCAACAGAGCCCGCAAAACCCGTTATAACTGTATTTTTGTAGATTTTCTTCACTTTTTTAGCGCCATTTTTCATTATGGCAGTCTCTCCCATCGTGACCTGACCGTCTCCGCCGATGCAGATATCGTCCGGCCCTCTTCTGACTGCCACGATAGTTGTAGCATGAAATTGTACCATGTTCCCCTCCTTTTGTCACTGACACAGATCAGCATATCTTTATATATCTATTCTTTGTAATCACACTCGCTGTTTGAGCATGCGTATTTTGCATCTTTGCTTTTTTTCTCAACCAACAGCTCACCGCACTTAGGACATTTTCTGTCTATCGGCTTGTTCCAGTATGACTGTGTACATTCCGGATAACCGCTGCATCCGTAAAACACTCTGCCTTTTTTGCTTTTTCTCGCTACTATGTCTTTACCGCACTTCGGGCACTTGACATTTATGGACTGTACGAGAGGTTTCGTGTTTTTACATTCCGGATAACCTGTACATGCTGCAAAAACACCAAAACGCCCGTGTTTTACAGCCATAGGCTTGCCGCATTTCTCGCACATCTCGCCTGTAAGTTCTTCTTTGAATTCGACTTTTTCGATCTGCTTGTCCGCGATATCCAGTTCTTCCTTGAGCGTACCGTAAAACTCCTCTATGACGTTCTTCCATCGTACTCCCTTGGATTCGATATCATCCAGATTATCTTCCATCTGAGCTGTAAATCCCGCATCTACTATTTCCCTGAAGTACTGCTCCATCATATCAGTTACTATAAACCCTAGTTCTGTCGGAATCAATGATTTTTTTTCTTTAGAAATATACTTTCTATCTATAAGCGTAGCAACGATAGGGGCATACGTACTCGGACGTCCGATATCCTTTTCTTCCAGGTCCTTCACCAGGCTGGCTTCTGTAAATCTTGCAGGAGGCTGCGTAAAGTTCTGCACGCCTTCGACATTCACAGCCCTGAGCACTTCACCTTCAGCCATATCAGGAAGCCATCTGTCTTCCTCGTCATCTTTGACATGAGAATAAACTTTAAGAAAACCGTCAAATATAAGCTTTGATCCCACAGCTTTCAGATTGTAATCGCCGTTCTCCACAACGACATTCACAGCCTTGAATTTTGCAGGAGCCATCTGACTGGCTACGAATCTGTTCCATATCAGGCGATACAGGTTGTACTGATCCTTGCTCAGCGAATCTTTGATGCTTTCAGGATCGAGTTCTATATAACTCGGTCTTATCGCTTCGTGTGCATCCTGCACATCTTTTTTCTTGTTTTTGTATACATTCCCGCCGTAATACTGCTCGCCCATATTGCTGACTATATACTCTTTCGATGCAGCTCTGGCTTCATCCGATATCCTGACTGAATCAGTTCTTATATATGATACGAGACCTATGGTCCCGCGCCCCTTTACTTCCACGCCTTCGTAAAGCTGCTGCGCGATCATCATAGTCTTCTTTGTCGTGAAGTTTATCTTGTTTGCGGCATCCTGCTGCAGGCTGCTCGTAGTGAACGGCGCTGCCGCTCTTCTTGATCTGTCTTTTTCTTCTATACTCTTTACGATATATCTGCCCTGTTCAAGCTGCTCCAGTATTGCATCGTTCTGCACCTTGTTCTCTATAAGAAGCTTCTCACCTTTGAACTCGATCAGCTTTGCAATAAAGTTTTTGTCTTTTTCAAATTCCGCAGTGATATTCCAGAATTCCTGCGGCTTGAATTTCTTTATCTCGTTTTCTCTGTCACAGATTATCTTGAGCGCAGCCGACTGTACTCTGCCGGCGCTGAGACCTCTGCGCACCTTTCTCCAGAGAAGCGGACTTATCTGATATCCCACAAGTCTGTCCAGCACTCTTCTGGCCTGCTGTGCATCAACGAGCTTGAGATCGATAGGTCTCGGGTTTTTTATAGCTGTTTTTATGGCTTTTTCTGTTATTTCATTAAAAACTATCCTGCACGGAGAATTTATATCTATCCCGAGCAGAAATGCCAGATGCCATGATATTGCTTCTCCCTCACGGTCCGGGTCGGTCGCGAGGTAGACTTTTGAAGCGTTCTTTGCTTCCTTTTTCAGTTCCTTTATTATATCACCCTTGCCCCTTATCGATATATACCGGGGCTCGAAATCGTTGTCTATATCTATTCCAAGTTTACTTTTAGGAAGATCTCGCACATGTCCGACTGAAGCGATAACTTTATAGCGGTTTCCTAAAAACTTGCCTATGGTTTTAGCCTTCGATGGTGATTCGACAATTACCAGTATTTTCTTTGCGGCAGCCATGAAGACTCCTCCTTTTTTGTTAAATTTAGCTTCTAGTATTTGATTATATGTATATTTTTATGCTTTTGCAATAAAAACTTTACCCATATCTGAAAAAACCGCACCCTTCATCTCCATCACAGTCACTATGCCGGCAACGTATGACGGCGGCTTTTTCATCATTCTGCATATCTCATCAGTACTCAGCTCACCGTGCTCACAGAGGATCCTGTATATTTTAATCTCCGTCTCACTCAGTATGCGTTCTGCATCTTTCTGCGCAAATATATCAGCGCCCAGCATTTCCAGCAGATCACCCGTGCTCAATACCGGGACTGCACCTTCTCTGATCAGCTTATTGCTTCCTATATTATACTGGCTGTCTATATTCCCCGGTACAGCGCACACTTCTCTGCCCTGCTCAGCTGCAAGCTCTGCGGTTATCAGTGCCCCGCTGTCGTTTCGCGCCTGCACGATAAGAGTAAGCTCTGAAAGTCCGCTTATTATCCTGTTTCGCTGCGGAAAAAAGTAACGCTGCGGTTCAGTGTCCGGAGGATATTCCGAAATCACAAGGCCTTTCTGCTCGATTTCTTTTTTCAGCTTTCCGTTTTCCCTTGGATAACACACATTTACCCCGCATCCGAGTACGGCTATCGTATCTCCTCCGGCGTCAAGCGCACCCCTGTGCGCACAAGTGTCTATGCCCCTTGCCATGCCGCTCACGACAACGAAGCCTGCACGAGCGATATCTCCTGCAAATCTGACCGCCATATTCCTGCCATACACCGTAGTGTTTCTCGATCCCGCAACAGCGACACAGCGCCGTTTGAGCAGAGAGACATCACCGATACAAAACAACTCTTTCGGACAGCTTTTTATCCCTCTGAGAATATCCGGATACTGCGCCATACTCGAAGTGATACGCTCCGCACCGATTTTCATTCCCATTATATGCCCCCTTTTTTTCTGTTCATTTATGATGAATATTTTCTTTTTTTATATCGCACCGGATGTTTCATTTTTGTCTGCGATCCTGTACATAAGAGCCTCAGCTATATGACTCTCACGGATATCCTTTTCCCCATCTATATCTGCTATCGTCCTCGCCACCTTCAGCACTCTGCTGTATGCACGCATGGATATCCCCATCCTGCCATATGCGTCTGCCATAAGCTGCTGTCCCTTTTTATCCGGTATGCAGAACCGGGCCACGCCCGCTTCATCGAGCGAACCGTTGCTGTCATACATAGTTCCCTTGTACCTGTGTTTCTGTATCTCATACGCCTGTGTGACTTTTTCTCTCATTTCTTCGGATGAGATACAACTGCTGCCGGACCGGCAGTCTTCCTGTTCTGCACTTTTCCTGAGCTCTTCTTCCGTAACGAGTCGCATCTTTACATGCATATCTATACGATCCGAAAACGGACCTGAAAGCTTGCGCATATAATTCCGGAGCTGCCTCGGTGTACATGTGCATATTTTCTTTTCATTCCACAGATTGCCGCATTTGCATGGATTCGCCGCTGCTACAAGCATGATCTCTGCCGGAAAGATGACTTCGTCAAGATTCCTGTTTATCCTTACCATACCATCCTCGATCGGCTGTCGCATGGCATCGATCGCCCTGCCGTCAAACTCTCCTAGCTCGTCCATAAAAAGCACCCCTCTGTGTGCAAGAGAAAGCTCTCCCGGTCTTGGTCTTCTCCCTCCGCCGATCAGCGCTGCCGGCGATATCGTATGATGTGGACTTCTGAACGGCCTTTGTTCTATGATCGGCATATTTTCGCCCAGAAGTCCTGCGACACTGTATATCCCGGTGATCTCAAGCTTTTCTTCATACGTCAGCTCCGGGAGTATAGTAGGTATGCGCTTTGCCAGCATCGTCTTACCGCAGCCCGGATCGCCCATCAGCAATACACCATGTCTTCCGGCTGCCCCTATCATGATAGCTCTTTTCGCCAGCTCCTGCCCTATCACCTGAGAAAAATCGCGATCCCATGGCTCCTTTACGCTAAAATGCACCGGTTCATGTGCATTGATATTTCTGATCCCTGTTATATGCTCCACCACCTGCTTAAGATCATCTGCGGGCAGTATACTGACATCTTCCAGTATAGCGACTTCTTCGGCATTCTTTCTCGGCACCACTATCTTCTTCACACCTGTCGCTCTCAGGCTCATCGCCAGCGGAAGTGCTCCGTTTATCCTGTTTATCCTGCCGTCCAGAGAAACTTCTCCCAGAAATGCTGTATCACTAATATCGGTTCCGGACGGCATGAGACCGGATACTATTATCCCCACAGCTATCGGCAGATCGAAATGACTGCCTTCCTTGGGCTTCCCCGCAGGCGCCAGATTTACAGTGACTCTCTCATTCGGAAAATCATATCCCGAATTCATTATTGCAGGCCTGATACGCCTGCACGCTTCTTTTATAGTCGTGTCTGCCAGCCCGACCACCATAAAAACAGGCAGACCTCGCCTTATATCTATCTCGACTGACACCACACTGCCTGCAACTCCCGCAAGCGTTGCGGTCTTTACTTTCGTAAGCATCTCTCATCCCTCCATATGTTCATGCAGTCTCATATCAGAAGCAGTTCCTGATATGATCCATCATTATCTCTATCACGTCAAAATGCATCTGCCTGAATATGCACCGGCCCCTGCAGACATCCCTCAAATAGACAATCGCCGCATCTCTGATATGTCGCTGCTTGCGATTATCGACAGCTTCACACGGTCTTCCGTAGAGACTGTTTTTCCGAGTCTTGACTTCGATGAAGCTTATCTCGGCATCCTTTACTGCTATTATATCTATCTCGCCGCAGCTGCATTTATAGTTGCGGTCAAGTATTTCATACCCCTGCGCCTCCAGAAGCACTGCCGCAGCATCCTCCCCTATCCTGCCGAATTGTATATTGTTCAATGCATCGCCTTCTTTCTGTTTCAACTTGCATTATTTTACATTTAAATATTAATATGTAAAATAATGTAAGTCAAGTAATTTTTTACACATCATACAGTTCTGTATATCTTTTACATACCCTGTACCAGCCAGAGCTCTTTTCTGCACCATCAAAAAAACCCCCTGACTTTTACAAGCCAGAGAGCATTTCAAAATGATTTCTCATATCGTGTTTTCAAGTATAAAATGCTTTACAGCATCTGCGACGCCATGACGATAATTTTCCGGCGCTATATAACACGCGACAGCTTTTACCTCATCCTTTGCATTACCAACTGCCACAGGAGTACCCGATGCTTTGAGCATAGCTATATCATTTGGACTGTCGCCGACTGCCATCATTTCCGCAGCGCTTATCCCCAGTATACCGCACATGCAGCGCAGCGCCTCTGCCTTGCTCGTCGTCGCTCCGCCAATTTCGAGATTATGATCAAAAGAGCTGGTTATCGTCGCATCCGGTATTGTCAGCATCTTCTCACGCATAGCAGGTTTTTCAGAAATATCCTCAAAATTAACATTGATATTCTCGATATGATCTCTGTGATCGAGAATGAACTGATATATGTCATAGATGGGATTTCTCGTTTCCAGTATGTATTTAACGCTCCTGTAACTGCGCCCTGAAGCCTTGACCATCTCATAATATGTTCTGTCTATATAAGCAGCGCCGTCAACAAAGCATTCGATCACATAATCGTACTGTTTGAGCAGTTCAACGGACTTTTCCGCTGTCACTCTTGTCATGCAGTTCTCATAAATGTTTTTACCGGTTTTCAGATCAGTTATCCTGGCGCCGTTTGACGTGAGAACATACCTTATCGAATCTATATCAAAAACATCCTTCGGAAGCGCTGAGTAGGGTCTGCCTGTCGCGATAACGACATTTACCCCTCGCTCTGCGGCCTGCTGCAGTGCAGTTCTGTTTTCCTCGCTTATGACTCCCTCTTTATTCAGAGTCGTTCCGTCGAGATCAAGTGCTATAAGCCTTACCATATCTTTGTCACCTCATTTCACTGTTTCCTGTAATATTCTAATCTATTTGAGCCCTTCTTGCAATTAGATGTTGAAATTACAGCGATTAGTGGTAGAATTATTGTGTATATAAATAATATATCCATCGGCAGATCTGCTTTTGCAGCTGCACAGGAGCACTTGCAGCATAGGATCGTGTGCGGTGCGGAACCACTATATACAGTATGTTCCGAAATATGGATACAAATAAGGAGAATTTATGAAAATAGTTATAGTCGGCGCCGGCAAACTGGGAGTCAATGTTGCAAAGGCTCTGCTGGGCGGCGACCATTCGGTTACTATCATAGACTCTGAGGATTCAGTCCTTCAGAAGATCAGTTCACAGATGGACGTCATGACCATCAGCGGAAACGCCAAAGAAATCAAATTACTGAAACAGCTTCATATTGATTCGTATGACTTCCTTATCGCCGTAACAGGCGACGATGAAGCCAATCTTGTGATTGCCTCGTTTGCAAAAAAACTCGGCTGCAGCAAAGTAGTAGCAAGAATACGTGATCCGGAACATATGCAGCAGATCAATTTTATAAAAGAAGCACTAGACATAGATCATCTGGTAAACCCTGACCAGGGTATCACGGTTGAAATCTACAAATATCTTGCAGAAAAATACACACTCAGCAATGGTATTTTTTCATCGGGAAAAGTATCGCTTGTAGAATTTTCGGTACACCGATATCCTAAGCTGATCGGCAAGTCCATGAAAGATATCGCTAAAATACTCCCTGATATGCTTGTCGTTGCGATTTCCAGAAAAGGAAAAGTAATAATCCCTCACGGGGAAGAAATTGTCGAACCTGATGATTTCGTATATGTCATCGGTGAAAAAGGTCCTATACTGGCTCTCAATTCTAAGGTCCACGAACGAGGCAAGTACACTGACCTGCAGAAAGTAATGATAATAGGCGGCGGCAAAACAGGATTCTACCTCGCAGAGATGCTCTCTGAATTCGGTGCCGCAGTAAAGATAATCGAGATCAAGAAAGAAAGATGCCACTATCTGTCCGCTCACCTTGAAGACGTCATGATACTTCACGGGGATGCGACCGATCTGACACTTCTCGAAGAAGAAAACCTCGACATGATGGATGCTGTCGTGACTGCCACCGGATTTGACGAAGACAATCTGCTGCTCGCACTTACAGCCAAACAGCACGGTGTGGATGACGTCATCGCAAAGGTCAGCAGGACAAGCTATGCGGAAATAATATCACGCATGGGTATAGACATGGCTCTCAACCCGCTGGACATAACGACCAGCAACATCCTGCATTTCGTACAGGGTTCAAAAAAGATACTGTCTTCACAGCTCATTGAAGGACAAGCTGAACTTATGGAGATCATCGCTACTCCACACATGAACATACTTGACACTCCAATATCTGAACTGGAGCTTCATGACGGTATCATCATCGCAGCTATACACAGAGGCAGTGAAGTGATAATACCTAACGGCGATACAGAAATACACGAAGATGACAGGATAATCCTCTTGAGCCTTCTGAGAGACAGAGTCATCACGGAAAGTCTGCTCAAAGATACAGGCAAGCTGGGATTCTTCAGGCGGTAAGAGACGGGTGGTTTTATGAATTTAAATCTAAGTTCGGTATTCAGGATAATAGGCATAGTAATGGCTGTTATCAGCCTTTCTATGTTTCCCTCAGTCATCGTTTCATTTATATATGACGACTCATCGGTATATATACCGTTTCTTCTCACGATGCTCATCGCCGGTGCCGCAGGTGTCCTCCTGATGAAACTCTGCCAGTACAGGATGCAGCATCTCAAAGTACGAGACGGTTTTCTGATAGTCACATTATGCTGGCTGATATCGGCAATACTCGGTGCAGTCCCGTTCGTCATCACAGAGAGCATCCCGCGCTTTGCAGATGCATTCTTCGAATCTTGTTCGGGATTCTCAACAACAGGTTCCACAGTGCTGGCAGAGCCGGAGCTGCTGCCGAAAGGCATATTGTTCTGGAGGTCATTCACGCACTGGATCGGAGGTATGGGTATACTGATCTTCGCCATAGCACTGATGCCGTCACTCGGTATCAGCGGGCAGAACATCGCAGTGTCCGAAGCTCCGGGACCTTCACTCGACAAGGTAACGCCGAAGATGTCTGACACGGCCAAAACGCTATATATCATTTATCTTTTATTTACGATAATAGAAACGATAATGCTCATGCTCGGAGGCATGAGTCTTTATGATTCACTTATAACATCATTCGGCTCAGTAGGGACCGGCGGTCTGTCAAACTACTCCGACAGCATCGGACACTTTGACAGCACCTACATCAGGATGGTGGTGACCGCCTTCATGTTCCTGTGCGGTGTCAACTTCAACCTGTACTATCTGTCGCTCAAACACGGTCTGAAAACATTTACGCGTGATTCCGAGTTCAAACTGTATGTATTCGTATTCGCTGCCGCGTCCATATTTATCTTCGCTGCACTGCTCATCAGCGGGCGGTATGATGAAGCACTGCCGGCTTTCAGCGACTCGGTTTTCCAGGTATCTTCGATCCTGACTACGACCGGATTCATCACTGCGGATTACGAAACATGGCCTATAGTCTGCCAGATGGTACTGCTGATGCTGATGTTCATCGGCGGATGTTCATCATCCACCGGCGGCGGCATCAAGGTCGTGAGAATACTGGTCCTGCTTAAACTCATCCGCCGCGGGATATCTACACGCCTGCATCCCAATATCGTGGAATCTGTCAAACTCAACGGGAAAAATATGCCGGGCGACACTGTTTCAGCGATCGTAAATCATTTTTTTCTGTATCTTGCGATGGTGTTTGCAGGCGCATTCATAGTTTCATTTGAAAACGCAGACATGATGACATGCTTTTCTTCAGTCATCACGTGTCTGGGCAATATCGGTCCGGGATTCGGTGCAGTGGGTCCTGTCGACAACTTCGGCGGACTTTCTGTACTGTCAAAGTATCTGTTATCCATCTATATGCTTGCCGGAAGGCTGGAGCTTTACACACTGTTCATAATACTGACCCCTAGATTCTGGAATCCTGACCGCTGATAACGACTGACTGGAGAACTCAAATGTCAAAATTAACACTTAACTACAAAGCAATAGCAAAAATAATGGGCATCATAATCCTTATCCTCGGGATCTCTATGATCATACCATGGATCTATTCTGAAAAAACGGGCGACATGAATGCCGCTCATGCCTTCAGGATATGTTGTCCCGCTTCTGTGATCTTCGGACTTCTGGTCACTCTGCTCATAAAATCGCACAAGATAAAATTCAGAGCCAGAGAAGGCTATATAGTAGTCGCCTCCTGCTGGATAGTGGCCTCTGTCGTCGGTGCGTTCCCATACTATCTCGCAGGTTTCGCAGATCATTATATCGATGCACTTTTTGAATCCACATCCGGCTTTACCACTACAGGCTGTTCTGTCGTAGCCGGAAAGTTCCTTTCGGGCGGACTGCTGCTGTGGAAAGCGATATCGAACTGGCTCGGCGGCATGGGGATACTCCTGTTCGTCATTTCGATCCTTCCCGCACTGGGTATAAACGGGCAGATAATCGCCAAGGCCGAGACCCCCGGACCCGTGCTCAAAAAAATGACTGTAAGGATGAGTGATTCCGCAAAGATACTGTATATAACATATATATCATTCACGATACTTGAAATAATCCTGCTGATGCTTTCTGGCAAGGTGCCGTTCTTCGATGCGGTGATCAATACCCTCGGAAGCATCAGTACAGGTGGAGTTCTCGTGCATCCTACGGGCATCGCATATTATGACAGCGTATACGTCGAAATCGTGATTGCCGTATTCTGCATCCTTTCATCGCTCAACTTCGTACTTTACCACTATCTCATAACGGGAAAATTCGCAGAGGTCTTCAAGGATATCGAGCTCAGAGCATTTCTCATCATCATGGCTGTTTCCGTAGCCATATGCACCATCGGTCTTATGGCCGCCACTGACACCGGCTTCGGAACAGCTCTCCGTGATTCGTTCTTCCAGGTAGTCAGCATGAGTACGACTTCCGGATACACCAGATCGCCTTATATGACATGGCCTTCGACCTGTCAGATAGTTCTTGTGATCCTTATGTTCATAGGCGGCTGTGCGTCTTCGACATCCGGCTCACTCAAAGTCGTACGCGTGCTGGTAATGTTCAAACTGATATGGAGAGGCTGTATCAAGAGGATACATCCGCGTTCAGTCGTCGCTGTAAAACTTGGAAAGACTGCCATACCTGCCCCTGTGGTATCCGGTATATCAGCATTCGTCGTAACATATATGGGTATCTTCCTGTTTTCATCATTTGTGCTTTCATTTCAGGGTCTCGGCCTCGACGACACAATGACATCAGCTCTGGCGATGCTTTCCAACACAGGCAGTGCTTTTGGAGAAACTGCCTCGCTCGGCAATTTTTCAGCATTCCACCCTGTGCTCAAGCTTTACATGAGCTGCCTGATGATAATAGGACGTCTCGAGCTTTTCACGATAATAATACTCTTCAGCAGAAATTTCTGGGGACGCGACAGATAGCGATAAACCGCATAGAATAAAACCGCAGCATACCGGTAAATAATAAGCGTAGAATAAAACCCAAAACCCAGTAAAAGGAGCATTTCATGAAAGTAAAAAAACTGATGAGTACCGGCATCACCTGCATAACGGAAAACACTCCGGTAGCACTGGCTGCGCTTTATATGAAAAAAGACAACGTAGGCTCTTTGCCTGTATGCGACAGCACCGGACACCTCAAGGGCATAGTAACTGACCGCGATATCGTGCTGCGTGCACTGGCATGTGAAAACATCGACGGCAGCGAGTCCGCACTTTCCACACCTGTATCTGATATCATGACATCCGATCCGGTCACCGTATCCTCCGATATGAGTGTCCATGACGCCGCGCTGCTTTTTTCTTCCTATCAGATAAGAAGGCTCCCTGTAACGGAAGCCTCTAAACTCGTCGGTATGCTGTCTCTCGGAGATGTAGCCGCAAAACCGGTATGTATCGATGAAGCCGGCGATGCGCTGTCTTCAATAAGTGCTGACGCCTCTACAGATGTCCCGCGATCATAAAATCGATCTCATGCTTTTCAAGATCGACATGATCCACGATGACGCGCACTTCATCCCCCAGCCTGTATACATTCCCTGTACGCCTTCCTTCGAGGGCGTATTTTTCTTTGTGATAATCGTAGTAATCATCTCGCAGCTCATCTATCCTGACAAGCCCCTCTATGGTATTCTCAAGCTGCACATATATGCCGAATCCCGTTACTCCGCTGATCACACCGTCGAATATTTCTCCAACATGATAGCTGATGTACTCGGCTTTCTTGAGCTTTTCCACCTCACGCTCGGCTTCGACAGCTTTTCGCTCGGCGATCGATGACTGCTCAGACGCATATTCTGTTTTTTTGCGGAAATGCTTCCGCGCCTTGTCACTCAGGCCTTCATGTATGCTCTGCTTTATTATCCGATGGATCATAAGATCCGGGTACCTTCTTATAGGAGATGTAAAGTGGCAGTAATACTTCAGAGCCAGACCGAAATGGCCTTCACATGATGTGCTGTAGAATGCTTTCTGCATCGATCTGAGCGTCACTGAATTTACCACATCTTCACCCGGTTTGCCTTTGGCGCTGTCGAGTACTGAGCATATAGCCTTCGGATGTATACCGTCGGCATTTCCCCTGAGTGTGATCCCGAAACCTTTGAGGAAGATCCTGAGCTGCTCTACCTTATCAGCTGCGGGCTTTTCATGTACTCTGTACACGAAAGGTGTCTCCATCCAGTAAAAATGCTCTGCGACCGTCTCATTAGCGAGGAGCATAAACTCTTCTATCAGCTTGTTCGCACTTCTTCTCTGAGCTATCCCGATGCCGGACGGTATACCGTTCTCATCGAGTGTGATATACGCCTCATCAAGGTCAAAATCAAGGCTTCCTCTGTCATGTCTGAGCTTTGAAAGTCTGAGCGCCAGATTGTGCATCATGAAGAGTTCGTCTTTGATATGTGTGTATTTTTCAGCGATACGTTTGTCGTTCCTTTCGATCAGATCCGATACATCATCGTATACAAGTCTTTCGACAGAATTTATCACGCTCTCATATATCTCATGTCTGACCATAGTGCCGTCCGCTGTTATCTCCATATCTACAGACAGTGTCAGCCTGTCCTCGTGTGGATTGAGGCTGCAGATCCCGTTCGACAGAGACTTCGGCAGCATCGGGATCACCTGATCCAGCAGATACACACTCGTTCCCCGCTCGAGAGCTTCCTGATCCAGAGGGCCGTCTTCTTTAACGTAGTGAGCGACATCAGCAATATGGACGCCCAGCAGATAGTTGCCGTTATCAAGCAGTTCTATCGACACTGCGTCGTCAAAATCCTTCGAATCAGCACCATCTATAGTGAATATCTTCTTTCCGCGAAGATCACGTCTGTTTTTCAGATCTTCATCGCTTATCTTTCTACGGCTGACAGCCTTTGCCTCGGCATTCACCTTCGACGGGAAAGTCTCGCGCATATTGTAGTTTCTGGCTATCGCCTTTATGTCGCCGCCTGCCTGCCCGGCGCGGCTTATTATCTCGACGATCCTGCCCTCGGCGCTGTTATGCCTGTCCGGATATTTGATTATCTGTGCCACTACCTTATCGCCCTTTTTAGCTCCGGAAAAATGCTTTTTTCTGATAAATATATCCTCATTGAACTTTTTGCCGTCAGGTACAACAAATCCGAATTTCTTGCTTTTCTCGAATGTCCCTGCGACCTCTGTGATCTCTCTGTTCAGAACTTTTGTGATTATACCTTCCGGGGAGTCTCTCCAGAAATATTCCGGTATCAGATCCACTTCGACTTCGTCTCCATTCATTGCTCCGCCCATCGAGTCGGCTGAAATGAACACATCCTTTTCAAGGCCTTCACATTTTACGAATCCAAAGCCGCGCCTGTGCTTGCTGAGTATACCTGTAAGCTTTTTTCTCTTTTTCTTTTTAGCCATTTATCATATATCATGCGCGCCTGATATCATACACGCATTATCCTCCGTTCCTTGAGACCCATATCCTGATTCCCTGCCGTTTCAGCCGGAGACTGCAGGTCGATATGTATCATTTTCATTTTACAGCATAAAAGGTGGCTGTGCCACCCTTTACACTAAAATTTACCTGTTGTTTCTTTCACCGGCAGAATCTTTTCTGTCATTACCGTCCATGGCATCTTTGACATCGTCAACAGCATCTTCAGCGCCGTCCTTCATGTCCTCTGCGCCGTCTTTCATATCCTGTTTCAGAGAATCCTCTTTGTTCCTGCTGCCGTTGTCTCTGTCTACAGTCTCCTCAGTCACGCTCTTGCTGCTGTCGTCGTTCATATTATTGTCATCGCTGCTGCCGCAGCCGGCAAATGTCATGAGCGACAGGCAGAGAACTGCAGCCAGTAAAATCCTGTTTTTCTTCATGGCTTCTCTCCTCTCATGTTTTCTTTTATATTATTTGCCGGAGCGGCTTAAAATATAGTAACGGACAGTTTCCAAATTATTCATTTTCATTCGCGCAAAAACTTTATGCTGCTTATCCATAATGCCCGAAATTCATGAGCGATATCCTTTTGCATAAAAAGAACTGATCACCTGCTACATGCACCGGTGACCAGTTCTTTTATTTAATATGCTGTTTCTGTTTTTTCTTTATTTTTTCTGCTGAATGAACTCTGAATAAGCTTTCGCCGATGCAGCTTCCACAAGCTCGTCTGCATGCTTCAGTGAATACTCTACTGTGACATCATCAGGCTTTATGCAGTATATCTTGCTCACGCCGTTCTGATAAAGAGCTTCTGCGCCTTTTCCGACTATACCTGCCAGCATCACCACAGGGACATCATACTTCCGGGCTATCCTGGCCACTCCGTAAGGGGTCTTGCCATTAAGTGTCTGTCCGTCACATTTGCCTTCTCCCGTAATCACAAGGTCTGCTGTTTTTATTTTCTGATCCAGCTCTGAAAGCTCTGTCATTATCGTTATTCCCTCTGCGAGTCTGCCGTTAAGGAAAGCTATCGCTCCTCCTCCGAGACCACCGGCTGCTCCTGAGCCCGGAACCTCCGCGATATCCTTGCCGAGACAATCTTTGATAACTCTCGCAAAATTTTTAAGGTTGTCGTCCAGCACTTTTACAGTTGCTTCATCCGCGCCTTTCTGCGGTCCGAAGATCCTGCTTGCGCCGTTCTCGCCGCAAAGAGGGTTCTTTACGTCACATGCGATCACGAACTCAGATTCTGCTATACGCGTGTCTGCATTTTCCGCATTTATCATTTCCAGTTCGCCGAGTGCACCGCCTCCATATGCGATATCATTTCCGTCTTTGTCAAGCAGTCTGTAACCCAGGGCTGCAGCCATGCCTGCTCCACCGTCATTCGTCGCACTTCCGCCCAGACCTATTATAAATGATCTGTAGCCTTTATCCAGCGCTGCTTTTATCACCTCTCCCAGACCGAACGTCGTCGTTTTGAGCGGATCCAGCTCACCCTCGGTCAAAAGTGTTATCCCGGACGTCTCTGCAACTTCTATGACACAGATATTCTCGCGAAACACTCCATACTTTGCCTTCGTCGGCTTTCCTGCAGGTCCGGTCACTTCCAGATATTCTGTCCGCCCGTTGAAAAGCTGGACTATATTATCCGTTATTCCTTCTCCGCCGTCCGCCATTGGCGCTTCACAGATAACAGCTGCCGGGTCGATAGATGCTATGCCCCTTTTCATGGCCGCTACAACTTCGATCGCAGACAAACTTCCCTTGAATGAATCCGGCGCCAATACTATTTTCATGCTTTCACTCCTTCAGCTTTAAAACTTTTTCTCTTCCCAAATCCTTTAAATGCATATGCCCGGCTGTGCCGGTACTCAGCATTGACTACTGAACTGCCTCAGTCTCTTCCTCGTCTTCATCCTCATCATTTTTGAATACGCCTTTTGCAACTTCTATAAGATAGAGTATGAAGCAGAGCGGTCCGTATATGAGCGCACCGATGCCCAGTATAAGAGGCAGTGCCTGATCTGACTGCTTGTATATCAGCACTCCGAAAAACAGGGTGAGCAGTACAGTGCAGACAGCAGTTATATTCGCCATTTTATGTTTTGCTTCAAGACTAAGTCCTTTTTTTCCCATAATCACACCTCCTGATCTATACGCCTGCGTCCAGTTTAGCTTTGCTCTTGGAATATCTGCCGTAAGTTGCGTTGCATACTATAAGATAAACTACTGTATTGAATGCAAAGCATATCAGGCTGGATGGTATATCGTAAGGGCATTCCAGTACAAATTCCCATACCATGTACATAACTATAGTAAGCGTCATGCTCCAGAAACCTCCGGCAGGTGTTCTTCTCTTATAGTAAAGTCCGAACAGCATAGGTACTATGAATGCTGCTACAGAGAATCCGCCTACATAATACCATGCTTTCTGAATCCCGCCTTCCCAGAAGTATGTACAGAATATCATCGCGACACCGATAGCCCATACAGCTATTCGTGTACCCATGAGGTCGCCTTTGTCCGTCATGTTCTTGTTTATGAAGCCCTTGACGATATCATGCGATATTGCAGCGCCTCCAACGAGATAATCAGCACTCACCGTAGACATTACCGCAGCAAGCAGTGATGCTACGAACAGACCCCGGAGACCTATAGGAAGTGTCGTGAATACTACTGCCCAGAATGCTTCTGCAGGTGATTCAGCTGCAAGTTCCGGGAACATCGTCAGTGCAGCCATTCCTGCGAAAACATTTATCGACATGAAAAACTGACCGAACAGTATGATGAATGAATATGCGACCTTGAGATCTGCAGCGGATCTTGCGGATTCGAACCGCTGATACGACTGTGCGTTCGCATATATCGCCACCGCACTTACCAGCCATGCCGCTATTTCCATCGCATTGTTGCCTCCGCTTATCGTTACGAAATCAGGGTTTACTGCCGCCGCCTGACTGAACAGAGGTCCGAAGCCTCCATAGTAATTGTATATCCCCAGACACAGTGTTCCTGCTGCAACAGTCATGATAACGAACTGTATCATGTCTGTAAGTGCAAGTCCCCATAAACCTGAAAGTGAAGTATAAATGATACATATAAGTCCGAGTATCACGAATGACAGCCACATGTTTATGCCTGTAACATACGCTATTACCTGCCCGCCGGCTACTAACAGAGCTGAATCGTAGAACATCTGCGGCAGTATTCCCAGGGCCACAACAAGTTTTGTCTTCCTGTCATACAGATATGACATCAAGTCTGGCATCGTAACTACCCAGTCAGGGAATTTCTCTCTTACACGAGGACCGATCCACAGCGCAAGAGGCAGTTTCATGATAGTTGTCGGGATCAGATAGAAGAACAGGATGCATACACCCATTGTCGTTCCACATTCTGCCGCACCTACTATCGACCATGAATCCTCCCAGCTGGCAGCTCCAACACCGATCAGGATAGGTATCGTGAGACGTCTTGAGGCAACGAAGAAGCTCTTCATGCTCTTTCCTGCCTTTCCTCTCATGAGGATACCTACAGCAATGATACCGGCAAAATACAGCAGTATCAGCGCCGTGTCCAGTCCGGACCACAAACTTTGAATATCAACCATTACCTTTTTCCCTCCATTCATAATTGATCAAATAATTCAGTAATGTAAATAAATATATAGTGTGAATATAAATTTATTGTCAATATGTATCATTCCCGCTCCACAGTGCCAGACTGCATGAGCATCAGTGAGTCAGTCTGTATTTCAGTCCCAGGATATGCTCACTCTTGACTCCGTACGAATCGAGATATGCATACCTGATGTTTCTGTTCACTCCTCTGAAAAACACCTCCAGTTCAACTGCAGGCCTGAGGAATATTATACTTTTCACAGGCTTTATCGTCCCTCTGCGCCCGAAAGTCTTGTACATGACCTTCATCTGAATGAATTCTTCAACGAATTCCGTGGCCTTTCTTTCAGACATTTCGCTTTTTATTATCGTCCAGTCGTCTTCTGCAAAATCTTTTCGCTCGAGAGGAAGATCTCCGCTCTCTTTCTCATCGTACTGCATGCAGTGGCTTTCATTGAGGTCACATATTATGTGCACCTGCCCGCTGCGTTTAGCCTTTAGCAGCCCCTTGCCGCCGACTTCATAATCATATACAAAGTATCCATACGGCACCCAGACATCTCTTACAGTACCTACATCGACTTTATTCACAGGTTTTCCGAAAAAGCTCCCCTGAAGCTTTTTAAGCTTGGCGTCGATAGCTTCCTGACGATCTGTAACGACCGGCATGTAATACGCCATGCTGCTTTTCCCCGTCTTCTTCTTAGGAGCCGATACCTGCTTCTCTTCAGTTTTCTGTTTATTTATAGTTTCTTTAAGTTTTTTCATGATCCATCACCATTTAATATCAGATTTGCTGCTGATCCAATCAGTTACAGTTTGAATATATCACACCACATTTTATAAGTATATGTTACAGATACTAATTAATCGATAAATATTATGTGCTTGTTAATTTTCAGTGATCAGTCTGTGAAACCTCTGTATGCTGCAAATTGGCGCCAGTCAGGATTTTTGCGATATTTCAACACACTATATCATCATATTCCTATATATTTCCTTGGGCTGTGAAACAAAAACAGCTGTCTGCATATGCAGACAGCTGTGATGCTTGTCCTTATTTCATCCACCGGTTCTGACTAGAACAGTGAAGTAAGAAGTCCGCCGATCTGTACGAACAGTGGTGCGAATACCAGTGATACGATAGTCATCAGCTTGATAAGGATATTGATCGAAGGACCGGATGTATCCTTGAACGGATCTCCTACAGTGTCTCCAACAACTGCAGCCTTGTGAGGATCTGATCCCTTGCCGCCGAAGTGGCCTTCTTCGATGTACTTCTTAGCATTGTCCCATGCTCCGCCGGCATTTGCCATCATGAGAGCCATGAGAACGCCTGATGATAAAGCGCCGCCCAGCATTCCGCCGAGTGATGCAGGTCCTAATACGATACCTACGATCAGTGGTGCAAGTACAGCCATGAGACCGGGAACGATCATTTCCTTAAGAGCAGCCTGAGTTGAGATATCAACGCAGTGTGCATAGTCAGGCTTTGAAGTTCCTTCGAGGATTCCCTTGTCTGATCTGAACTGTCTTCTAACTTCTTCGATCATCTGGTTTGCAGCTTTTCCTACTGAATTCATAGTGAACGCTGAGAACAGGAACGGAAGCATTGCTCCGATGAACAGTCCGATAACTACTAACGGATCGAGCAGGTCTACTGCCTTAAGAGCTGTAACCTGTGCATATGATGCGAACAGAGCCAGCGCTGTAAGTGCTGCTGAACCGATAGCGAATCCCTTACCGATAGCTGCTGTAGTGTTGCCAACTGAGTCGAGCTTGTCAGTGATCTCTCTTACGCTGTCAGGAAGCTCTGACATCTCAGCGATACCGCCGGCATTGTCGGATACAGGACCGTAAGCGTCTACTGCTACAGTCATTCCTGTAGTTGAAAGCATGCCTACTGCTGCGAGTGCGATTCCGTACATTCCAGCTGTGTAGTAAGCAACGAATATACCTACTGCTATGCAGATGATCGGCCATAATGTCGACATCATACCAACGCCGAGACCGCTTATGATAGTAGTTGCGGAACCGGTCTGTGACTGTTCTGCGATCTTCTTAACTGATTTGTAATCTCCTGAAGTGTAGATCTCAGTGATCTTACCGATAGCAACGCCGACTACCAGACCTGCGATGATCGCGATCGCATAGTTGAACGATCCGAGCATTGCCTTTGACAGGATGACAGTTGCGATAATAACGATTATACTTGCTACATATGTACCCATGTTAAGAGCATTTGCAGGGTTTTTACCTTCCTTGCCTCTTACCATGAATATGCCGATAACTGATGAAAGTATGCCTATACCTGAAAGGATAAGTGGGAATATTGCAGCAGTAGTCTCATCGAATAAGCCGCCTGAGTTAGCTGCAGCAACAGCAGCGAGTGTAACTGCCGAAATGATCGATCCGACATATGATTCGAACAGGTCTGAACCCATACCTGCAACGTCACCTACGTTATCTCCTACGTTATCAGCGATAACTGCAGGGTTTCTTGGATCGTCTTCAGGGATACCTGCTTCCACCTTACCTACAAGGTCTGCACCAACGTCAGCAGCCTTAGTGTATATACCGCCGCCTACACGTCCGAACAGTGCCATAGATGATGCACCGAAACCGAATCCGGTGATACATTCAGTTACTGTAGCGAGATCGAGCACACAGATAACGACGCCAAGTCCTAAAAGTCCGAGACCTGATACAGCCAGTCCCATTACAGCTCCTGATCTGAATGCGATCTTGAGCGCTTTGTTCATGCCTGATTCCTGAGCTGCATTTGCAGTTCTTACGTTACCGAGTGTAGCGACCTTCATTCCGAAGAATCCTGCCAGTACTGACAGCAGTGCTCCTACTACATACAGAATAGCTGTAGTAACGCTCTGCAGGCCGAATCCTATGAGCAGTGCCAGAACGACGATTAC
>CAKQIZ010000020.1 GCA_934247125.1 uncultured Clostridia bacterium | reverse complement strand
AGTATTTTTTCCATTTCATCAAGAAGCTCCTGATACCCTGTCTTTTTCAGTGCGGATACCGGTATCACCACATCTTCAGATGACAGCCCCAGCGTCTGCTTTATCAGCTTCATCTGTTTTGCCATCTGGTTTCTGGAGATCTTGTCAGCCTTCGTCGCCACCACCAGTCCGTCAAGGCCGTAATGTCTGAGATACTGATACATCTCGACATCCTGCTTCGACGGAGCATGCCTGATATCCACGAGCTGCACTACCTTTACGAGATTCTCTCTGTTCTGCAGATACCGTTCCATCATCTCGCCCCAGCCTGCCGATATGGACTTCGCCACTTTGGCATATCCGTATCCCGGGAGATCGACTATGCGAAACGCATCGTTAATTATATAAAAGTTTATCGTTCTGGTCTTCCCGGGACTGCCGCTCACTCTGGCCAGCTTCCTCCTGCCTGTCAGCAGGTTCAGAAGAGAAGATTTTCCCACGTTGGACCGTCCTGCGAACGCGATCTCCTTCAGATCAGGCGCCGGATACTGGGACGGCTTTACCGCAACAGTCTCGAGATCAGATTTATTTATCTTCATTTTTCTTATCCTTTACGAGAACTTCTTTCAGTGCATCATCGACGTTTCGAAGAAGCACGAATTCCATATCATTTCTCACTACTTCCGGGATATCCTGTATATCGACATCGTTTTCTGCAGGGAGCAGCACCTTTCTGATGCCGGCTCTGTGCGCAGCCATGACTTTCTCTCGGATACCTCCGACAGGCAGTACCTTGCCTCTCAGCGTGATCTCTCCTGTCATCGCGATATCCTTTCTCGCCGGAATACCCGTGAGTGTGGAAATTATAGCAGTGCACATCGTCACACCTGCCGATGGACCGTCTTTAGGTATAGCGCCTTCAGGTATATGGACATGCAGATCGTACTTTTTGTAAAAGTCTTCGTCTATCTTCAGTTTCTTGCTTACCGATCTGATGTAGCTCAGACCTGCTTTGGCAGATTCCTGCATCACATCGCCCATCTGTCCCGTCAGCACGAGCTTGCCGTTCCCCGGAACGGCTGTTGTCTCGATGAACAGTGTGTCGCCTCCAACTACAGTCCATGCGAGTCCCGTAGTCACTCCGACCTCGGTCTCGCCCTTTATTATATCGAATCTGAATCTCTTCTTGCCCAGCATCTCCTGCACCTTCCTGCCTGTGATGCTCACTTTCTTCGTATCGCCACATACTATATTCTTTGCGACCTTTCTGCAGAGATTGCCGATCTCTCTCTCGAGATTTCTCACACCGGATTCTCTCGTGTAATAATTGATCAGCGTCCTGAGCCCTGTCTCTGTAAATGAGATATTGCTCTTCGTCAGACCGTTTTCTTTTATCTGCTTAGGCACGAGATATTTCTCCGCGATCTGAAGCTTGTCCTCTTCCGTATATCCGCTGACTTCAAGGACTTCCATCCTGTCAAGGAGCGGCCTTGGTATAGTGCTCGTAGTATTCGCAGTCGTTATGAACATCACCTTTGAAAGATCGAACGGCACTTCGAGGTAATGATCAGTAAAGTCCTTGTTCTGTTCCGGATCGAGAACTTCCAGCAGCGCAGAGGCCGGATCCCCCTTGTAGTCCGCACCTATCTTGTCTACCTCGTCAAACAGGAAAACAGGATTCTTCGTACCGCAGTCCTTTATCGATCCGATGATCCTTCCCGGTATAGCACCTATATACGTCCTTCGGTGTCCTCTTATCTCAGCCTCGTCTCTCACTCCGCCGAGCGACATCCTGACGAACTGTCTTCCTATGGATCTTGCTATGCTCCTGGCGATCGAAGTCTTGCCGACCCCCGGAGGACCTACGAGGCAGAGGATAGGGCCCTTGAGTCCGTTTGAAAGCTGCATTACCGCGAGGTATTCGAGGACTCTCTCCTTGACTTTGTCCAGTCCGTAATGATCTTCATTCAGTATTTCTTCAGCCTTGTTAAGATCGATATTATCTTCGCTCTCATTATTCCACGGCAGTCCGAGTATCGTCTCGATATAGTTCCTGCTCACAGTCGCTTCTGCCGATGACGGCTGCATCTTGGAAAACCTGCTGATTTCCTTTTCTACTTTTTCCTTTGTCTTTTCTTCAAGATCGAGTTTTTCAAGCTGTTCTGTGAATCCTGCCACTTCGTCTTCAACGTCTTCGGACACACCGAGCTCTTCCTGTATAGCTCTCATCTGCTCACGCAGATAGTATTCTCTCTGATTCTTGTTTATCTGGGATTTCACCTTGCTCGAGATATCCTGTTCGATGTTGAGGATCTCGATCTCTTTGGTCAGCATCGTATTGAGAGCCTCGAGGCGCTCTTTTGGATCTATGGTCTCGAGAAGACGCTGCTTGTCCTCAAGCTTGATCTCAAGGTGAGACGCGATCATATCTGCCATCCTGCCCGGATCCTCTATAGTCACTACAGATGCAAAGATCTCTGCAGCCAGATTCCTGTTCAGGTTTATATATTCGTCGAAACTGGAAAGCACAGTCCTCATCAGTGCTTCTGCTTCCGCATCGTCAGCAGGGTACTCAGGCTCCTCGATCTTTCTTATGCGGCACTTGAAGTAAGGCACCTCGAACATCACATCTTCGATAGCACCTCTGCATATGCCTTCGACCAGAACTCTTATCGAATCTCCCGGAAGTTTCAGCATCTGCTTGATCTTTCCTACTGTACCCACACGGTAAAAGTCTTCCTGCGTAGGCAGATCTGTGCCGTCGTCTTTCTGTGACGCCAGGAATATATGCTGGTTTGTCACCATAGCCTTTTCCAGAGCGTTAATCGATTTCTCTCTTCCTATATCAAAATGGAGGACCATGTTCGGGAATACCGAAAGTCCCCTGAGCGGTATCATCGGAAGCTGCATCTCATCAGCATCCGTAACATTTTCCGTTATCTGTTCTTCCTCTTTTTCTGTATCTATGTCAACATTTGGTTTGTTGTTATCTTCCATACTAATACTACCCTCCATATAACACTGCGTATGCACCGTTCTGCATCCAGTCTGCGGGCACACGCTTTTCTGTCATGTCAGAAAAAGGCGACTTACAAAAAGCCGCCTGTCATTTCACTTACGCCGTTTCTGCCTTAGCTTCCTTTTCTTTTGCGAGTCCAGGCTCTGTCAATACAAGTTCAGGATCTTTTTCCGCTTCTACGGTTTCCCTCGTTATTATACACTTGTTCACATCGTCTCTCGAAGGCAGTTCATACATTATGTTGTTCATGATCTTTTCCATGATGCCTCTGAGACCTCTTGCACCTGTCTTTCTCTCAAGTGCCTGCTCAGCTATCGCTTCGACAGCATCGTCTGTGACCTCAAGTTCTACGTCATCCATCGCGAACAGTTTTCTGTACTGTTTTATCAGAGCATTCTTCGGCTCGGTGATTATCCTCACGAGAGCATCCTTTGACAGCTCATTGAGAGTCACGAGCACAGGAAGTCTGCCGATGAATTCAGGTATCAGGCCGTACTTGAGAAGATCCTCAGGCTGTATGTTCTTCAGCAGAGCGGATTCATCGACCTTGCTTCCTTCGACATTCGAATTGAATCCGATCGTCTTCTCGCCGATCCTTCTCTGTATGACTTTATCAAGTCCGTCGAACGCTCCGCCGCATATGAACAGCACGTTCGTCGTATCGAACTGAAGAAAATCCTGATGAGGATGCTTTCTTCCTCCCTGCGGCGGCACATTCGCCACAGTACCCTCCAGTATCTTGAGAAGTGCCTGCTGCACTCCTTCGCCGCTCACATCTCTTGTGATCGACGGGTTCTCCGATTTTCTCGAAATCTTATCTATTTCATCAACGTAGATTATTCCACGCTGTGCTTTTTCTATGTCATAATCTGCAGCCTGTATCAGCTTCAGGAGTATATTCTCGACATCCTCACCCACATATCCCGCTTCAGTAAGTGCCGTCGCATCTGCGATCGCGAACGGAACGTTCAGTATCTTCGCAAGTGTCTGTGCGAGCAGCGTTTTGCCCGAACCGGTAGGTCCGACCATGATGATATTGCTTTTCTGTATCTCGACGCCGTCATCATCAGTCGCACAGTTTATCCTCTTGTAATGGTTGTAGACCGCTACTGCAAGAGCCTTCTTCGCATCTTCCTGACCGATCACGTATTCGGAAAGGACATCGTCGATCTCCTTCGGTTTCGGCAGTCTGTCATTCTGAACTGCAGTGCCGTCCTGTCCCTCAATATGCTTTGATTCCTCTGCGTTCAGTATATCCTGACACAGCTCTATACACTCATTGCATATATACACCCCTGATCCGCTTATCAGCCTCTTCACCTGGCTCTGAGGCTTGCCGCAGAATGAGCATCTAAGCTCGTTGTTTTCGTCGTATTTACTCATAAATAACCACCCCTGTCTATCTGTCTTTTATCACCTTGTCAATAAGGCCGTATTTCACAGCATCTTCCGCTGACATGAAATTATCTCTGTCTGTGTCTCTGGCAATAATATCTAAGGGCTGTCCTGTGTTTTCACTGAGTATTCTGTTCAGCTTCTCTCTCGTTTTCAGGATCCATTCAGCATGTATCTTTATGTCTTCAGCCTGCCCCTGCACACCTCCGAGTGGCTGATGGATCATGATTTCGGCATTCGGAAGTGCAAAACGCTTGCCTTTCTGACCTGCCGACAGTAAAAATGCACCCATGCTCGCCGCCATTCCCACGCATATCGTGGAAACTTCAGGCTTTACATACTGCATGGTATCATAAATAGCCATGCCGGCGGTCACAGAACCGCCGGGGCTGTTTATATATATATTTATATCCTTATCCGGATCTTCAGCTTCCAAAAATAACAACTGAGCGACTACAAGGCTGGCTATATGCTCGTCGATAGCCTCCCCTAAAAATATTATCCTGTCTTTCAAAAGTCTCGAGTATATATCGTAAGACCTTTCTCCTCTGCTTGTCTGCTCAATAACATATGGTACTAATGCCATATCCGGACCTCCTTATTTTTGCCTATTTTTTCACAGCGTTGTCGTACATGAATTCGACTGCTTTTCTGATCTTGATGTCGCCTGCGATCATGCCGATATTCTGTTCTCCAAGCATCTCTCTGATCTTGTCAGCTTCGATGCCGTACTGTTTACCCATGTTTTCGATTTCAGTGCCGATCTCTTCGTCAGTCACTTCGAAGTTCTCCTGATCTGCAACTGCAGTCACGATCATTCTTGTCTTTACTTTCTTCTCAGCTTCTTCTCTGAGCTCGTCTCTTAACTCCTTAGTGTTCTTGCCGATGTATTCCATGTAAGAGTTCAGATCGAGACCCTGGCTTCTGAGCTGCTGATCGAATTCTGACAGAGTGCTGTCGAGTTCGCTTTCAACGAGCGGCTTAGGAATATCGATATCGTTTGCTTCGAATACCTTTGCGAGCACGCTGTTCTTCATTGAGTTTTCTGCTCTTGAAGCCTTTGACTTTTCGAGTTCTTTTCTGATGTCTTCCTTGAACTCGTCGAGTGTATCGAATTCGCTGATGTCCTTTACGAACTCATCGTTGATCTCAGGGATCTCTTCTTCTTTGACTTCGTGGACCTTGCACTTGAATACCGCTTCTTTTCCTGCGAGATCTTCCGCGTGATACTCTTCAGGGAAAGTAACCTTGACATCCTTGTCTTCACCTGTGCTTACACCTACAAGCTGCTCTTCAAATCCAGGAATGAATGTACCCGAACCCAGCTTGAGAGGCTGTCTTTCTGCCGTGCCTCCTTCGAACTGAGTGTCTCCTACCCAGCCTTCGTAATCGATGAGGACAGTGTCTCCTTCTTTTGCAGGTCTGTCTACAGTCACCATTCTGGCATTTCTCTTAGCTCTTGCCTTGAGTTCGTTGTCTATATCCTCGTCTGTAACTTCGCTGCTTACAGCTTCGATCTCAACACCCTTGTAGTCTTTTACCGTGATCTCAGGATAGCATTCAACAGTAATAGTAACTGTGAAGTCTTCGCCCTTCTTGATCTCGCCGAATTCAGCTCTCGGACTGTCGATAACGTCCAGTGAAAGTGCTTCTACAGCCTGCGGATAATAAGTCGAGAAGAGATCATTGATAGCATCTTCAAAGAATATGCCTTCTCCGTACTTCTTCTCTATGATGCTTCTGGGCGCCTTGCCTTTTCTAAAGCCGTCGATAGTGAATTTATCCTTCTGAGCCTTATAGACATTTATCACTGAATTCTCAAATTCCTCTGCGGTAAAGTCCATAGTGAATTTTGCTTCGTTGTTTTCTTTTGAAATTAATGTTGGTTTCATGAATATATATCCTCCTCGATTATAAACACATAATGCATTTTATTATACCTTGTTTCCTTTTAAAAGTAAAGGCTCTTGACATCAGTTTCGCATAGTAACATAATTTAATAAATGTTATTATAAGGATGTGTACCATAAATGTCAAATATAATCCAGACTACGACAGATTTCGCCATGTTCATCGTTTCGGGATATATATCTCCCGGAGACGTGCTAGTTGACGCGACATGCGGCAACGGCCACGACACGCTCAGACTCCTGCAGCACGGACCGTCTGCGCTTTACGCATTCGACATACAGCCGCAGGCGACAGACAATACAAAAGAGCTCCTGATATCAAACGGCTTCCGGGATCGTCTCGACGACGGGACCGTGAAGCTGATCTGCGATTCCCATGAAAACATGGACAGATATATCAGATCGCCTGTAAAAGCCATCGTGTTCAACCTGGGCTATCTTCCGGGCGGCGACAGGACCACCGTCACGGAACGTGCATCGACAGTCGCTGCTGCAGAAAAGGCACTGGAGCTGCTGCAGAAAGACGGCCTTCTGTGCATAACGATGTACAGCGGTCACAGCAAGGGCCCCGAAGAGAAGGAAGCACTCCTTTCCATGGCGCGCGAACTGGACTCCCGCATATATCACGCAGCATACGTGAATATAGCAAACCAGAAAAACGATCCGCCCGAGATACTTCTCATCACTAAAAAGCGCTGAATGATATAAGCTCAGCAGCCAAATATCACAAATGATATTGCCCGGATAATAAAAAGGACCTGTGAAGATCTCTCAAGCCCTTTTTTATGACCGTTTCTTTATTTTTTCCGATATTTCCGCCTGTATGCTATCTGCCTGCCCGTATTATATCTATTCCTCTCGAATACTTGCTTCGTTCTTCCTTTTCAAGATCATATTTCTTCTGAAGCTTTTCACCGAGCTCCTGCAGTTCCGAAGTCTCGCCTGAAAAAAGTTCGAGTTCGACTTCAGATATAGGTTCTTCACCGTAAGGCGTAACTATGAAGCCCTCATCGACAGACAGTTCAAAGATGCCCGTTCCCGTATCTATCCTGAAACGTCTGCGGTGGAATCTCGTCTCGAGCATGCTGTAGAGAGGCTTCTCACCGATCACTCTCATAAGCTCTGCTCCGATCTCGCTTTCTCCGAAAACCTCAGGAGCAGCCTTGTCGTCGTCCACAGGAACATTTATCTCCTCTCGCATGTGGAGAGCACCTTCACTGTGTCCTTTCCACTTAAGTGCCGCCACCCATCTGCATCCTTCTTTTCTGACTCTGTATGCCATATCATTTCTGGCAAGATCAAAATCCGGCGTGTCGAAATATCTGGCATTGAAGCAGGCTTCTTCTCTTGTTCCTGCTTCTTCCTTAGTAAAAAAAAGTTTGTCTTTCCAGATATCATCTGCAACTTCCCGCGTAGGTATCCTGTACTTTAATTCAATCTCCATATTTTACCTTCTGATTTCTTCCAAATGTATGATGCTTGTCTTATCTACGAAAAGATGACTTTATTGATAATATCACTTAATATTGTTTAAAGCAAGTAAATTATTTTTTAACGACAAACAAAACTCATTATTTCATGAATTCGCCGAACTCACTGAGTTCTGAGCTCAGTTGAAGGTTATCACTGTACCGGTTTTCCCTTCCAGTGCTTCGACTGCCTTGTCGAGCGAGGTTATTATAGCTTTTTTATTCGGATACGTCCTTACGAATTTCATCGCAGCCTCCACCTTAGGCAGCATGCTGCCCGCAGGGAACTGTCCTTCGCGCACGTACTTTGCAGCCTCTGCCAGTGTCATTCCCGAAAGATCCCTCTGATCCGGCTTTCCGAAATCGATCGCTACCTTTTCCACTTCTGTCAGGATCATCAGTATATCAGCGTTGACTTTCTCCGCCAGCAGCTCGGCTGCGAAATCCTTGTCGATCACTGCAGCGACCCCGCGCAGCGTGCCGTCCGGATTCTCGATGACCGGGATCCCTCCTCCTCCGCACGTTATCACGATAGAATGATCCCACAGCTGCCTGACTGCCTCGATCTCCACGATCCTCTGCGGCAGCGGCGACGCGACCACTCTCCTGTAGCCTCGCCCCGAATCCTCCTTCATCACATAACCCTTTTCCTCACTCAGCTTCTCCGCCTGATCCTTCGTATAAAATGGACCTATCGGCTTGGTCGGGTTCTGGAAAGCGGGGTCTCTCTCATCGACTATCATCTGAGTCGCGACCGTCACGACCGGTATATTGCGATTATCTTTATTCAGCGCGTACTTCAGGCACTGCTGGATATGATATCCTATATACCCCTGCGACATAGCCCCGCACACATCGAAAGGCATGACAGGCGTCACTTCTCCTGCTGCTTCCGACGCCATCACGATCCTGCCGACCTGCGGCCCGTTGCCGTGCACCACGGCGATCTCATGTCCCATGCCGCTGATCCTGGCTATATGCTCACACGTTTTCCTGACGACCTCAAGCTGAGCTTCAGCAGTCGCCGGACCGTCTTTTGACTGCAGAGCGTTGCCGCCCAGAGCCACTACGATTCTCTTGTCATTCATCTGTTTTCCTCCTGAAAAACTGCATCCTGAAGAATCACAGGTCTTCCCTGTTCACCGGACAGCTCATGCATCTCGGACCGCCTCTTCCTCTTGAAAGTTCAGAACTCGGTATCGTCAGCACCTTTATTCCTTTCTTGTCAAGAAGATCGTTCGTCACGTAGTTCCTCTCATAAGTCACCACGACTCCCGGAGCTATCGCCAGCGTGTTGGAACCGTCGTTCCACTGTTCTCTCTGCGCGGCCTGAGGATCTTCGCCGCCACATCTTATCAGGTCGACTGCAGGCAGCCCCAGCTCGTTTTTCAGTATATTCGCGAGCTCATCCTGTATGCTGCTGAAATGTGCGTTCCCCTCTCTGTCCAGCGTTATCTCAAAAAGCTGCAGCGGACCCTCGATCTCGGGGTGTATCGTGAACTTGTCGAAATCCACCATAGTAAAAACCGTATCGAGATGCATGAAAGCTCTGCACTTCGGTATGTCAAACACCAGTATCTTGTGAAATGACGACTTGTTCAGTATATTACGCGCGAACTGTTCTATGCCTGCCACCGTTGTCCTCTGCGAAAGTCCTATCGCCACGATCTCGTCGGAAAGCACCAGTACGTCTCCGCCCTCCATCGAGTATGCCTGGTCATAATCATACCAGATATTCGTACCCTCAGGCGCGAATGAGCTGCCATACCTGAACATATACTTCAGCAGCAGAGCTTCACGTCTTCGTGCCGCAGTGCTCATGTGGTATATGCTGACTCCGTCTCCGACGCATGCGCCCTGGTCTCTTGTAAAATACAGGTTAGGCATCGGATCCGTGTAATACGGATATCCCGACGAGATATAATCGGCAAGCGACGTAGACTTGACGCTCAGCTCGCTTTTCTTCACTCCGGAGATAGTCTTTTCGACCATATCCTTCACACTCATAGACATCAGATATTCTTCGAGCGCCTCTTTTACCGCATCCGAATGTATATCGCTCTCGCTGACGAACTCCCTGACGAAGCGCTCCCGCACCTTCCTGTCTCTGAGCGCTTTTACAGTCTCATCGACATAATAGATGACTTCAACATCGTTCTCACGAAGAACATCTGCGAACTTGTCATGTTCCTGCTGTGCTACTTTCAGGTATGGTATATCATCGAACAGCAGACGTTCAAAGTTGTCAGGCACCAGTCCCTCGATCTCGTCACCGATCCGGTGAAGCAGGACTTTGTTCAGTTTGCCTATCTCCGAATAATTGTTTATTCCCGGTTTCATATAAAACCTTCCTTTCCCTCTGGCCGTTCCTTGAATCAGAGAGCTGGTTTTTACTTATCCTATCGTTGCAACGATAACAGCTTTTATCGTATGCATCCTGTTTTCCGCTTCATCGAATACTTTTGAATGTCTGCTTCTGAATACTTCGTCTGTCACTTCTCTTATATCGTATCCCAGCTCTTTCTGTTCTCTGGCCATATCAGTTTCAAAGTCATGGAAAGACGGCAGGCAGTGCAGGAAGATCACGTCAGGGTTTCCTGTCTGCTCCAGCATTTCCATCGTCACCTTGTAAGGGGTGAGCAGTTTCACTCTTTCCGGAATCTCGGCTTCTTCGCCCATCGAAGCCCAGATGTCAGTGTATATCACATCTGCGCCTTCAAGGCACTTCGGATCGGATGACACCTCTATCACAGCTCCTGTCTCCTCAGCCGCTGCATTGACCTTTTTGAGTATCTCGCTGTCAAGCTCTGCCGCGAGCGTGTCAGGGCCGTAAGCCACATAGTGCATTCCCATCTTCGCACATCCATACATCCACGCATAGCTCATGTTGTTTCTGATATCGCCGCAGAATACCACCTTCACCTTGCTGAGAGGCTTGTTCACATGTTCTTCTATCGTGAGCATATCTGCAAGTATCTGTGTCGGATGATCTACATCTGTCAGGCCGTTCCACACAGGCACTCCTGAAAATCTCGCTAGATCCTCGACAACAGACTGCTCATATCCTCTGTATTCTATGCCGTCAAAAAATCTTCCCAGGACCTTTGCCGAATCCTCGAGACTCTCCTTCTTTCCCATCTGTGAACTCTTTGAATCCAGAAAAGTGACATTTGCACCCTCATCGTGGCAAGCGACTTCAAAAGAGCATCTCGTTCTGGTGGAAGTCTTCTCAAAAAGAAGCACTATGTTCTTTCCTTTCAAAACTTCGGTCCTTATTCCCGCTCTTTTCTTTGCCTTGAGATCGCGGGCCAGATCGAGCATGTACCTGATCTCCTCAGGCGTGAAATCCATAAGTGTTAAAAAACTTCTTCCTTTTAAGTTTACTGCCATTTTAAAAATCTCCTTATCTTAAAAATTATTTATCTTCGCTTTATATGCCACTATAATAACATATTATCCCCCGGGTAAATCGTTTTTATCAGTAAAATACCGGATATCCGGCATTTTCCATATGCTGCATGCAAAGGCTAGTCATGTACTCTTTTTCCGTGGAACTGATAGTAGCATACCTCCAGTCTTCCGTTGTAAAGCTTTCTCCTGCGCTCCGCCTTCCGCCCCATGACTTTTTCTTCAGCTTCTTTGTCCGTAGTCACCATGAAAAGCGACCAGTCGGGATTTTTTGTCATGAATCCTCCGAGAGCCCTGTATATCGCTTCTATCTGCTCAGCTTCGCCTATCCTCTCGCCGTACGGCGGGTTCGTTATTATGATGCCGTTCTGCCCGGCAGCTCTGAGGTTTGCCACATCGTTTTTTCCAAAGACGATGCAGTCGTCCACACCCGCCTCCTCGGCATTTTCTCTCGCCGCAGAGACTGCTTTTTTGTCTATGTCAAATCCGTAGATCTGCAGCTTTTTGTCGTATCTTATAGCCTCGAATGCCGCTTTTTTCTCTTCTTTCCATATGCTCTTGTCTATCAGCTCCCAGCCTTCGCATGCGAATGATCTGTTCAGCCCCGGAGCTATGTTCCTGCCGATCATCGCCGCTTCGATCGGTATCGTTCCCGATCCGCAGCACGGATCTATGAGCACTCTGTCGGCATTCCAGAATGACAGCTGCACCATCGCTGCCGCCAGCGTTTCCTTGATAGGCGCCGCAACATCCGCCTGTCTGTATCCGCGCTTGTGCAGTCCTGTTCCGCTGGTGTCCACGGTAAGCGTCACCCTGTCCTTGAGCAGTGTCGCTTTCACGGTATATTCCGCTCCGGTCTCCTCGAAAGTCTCTATGCCGTAAGTCTCGCCCAGCCTGTCGACGATCGCTTTCTTAACTATCTTCTGACACGCCGGAACACTGTGCAGCTTTGATTTTACGGATGTTCCCGTCACCGTGAATCTGCCGTCCGGCGGTATCAGCTGCTCCCACGGCAGAGCCTTTGTCTGCTGAAAAAGCGCCTCGAACTCATCTGCCCTGAATTCCGCCATTTTGAGAAGCACTCTGTCCGCACTCCTGAGCCAGAGATTCGACCTGACTATCGCTCTCTCATCTCCGAGGTAAGTGACCTTGCCGTCCTCTGTCCTGAGCACCTTGTATCCCAGAGCCTCCACTTCCCTCCTTACTACCGCTTCAAGTCCGAATGTTGCTGTTGCTATCAGTTCAAGTTTCATATATAAGTTTCTCTCCTGTTCAAACTGTTCCTGCTTATTATATCTATATATTTAAGTGATTCTCCTGTTCCTCTGGCGACACACAGATCCGCGTCCGCCGCCACGACTGTCCTGATCCCGGTCCGCTCCTGTATGCGTTTGTCGAGTCCTCTGAGATATGCTCCGCCTCCCGTTATCACGATGCCCATCTCACCGACGTCCGCCGCAAGCTCGGGCGGCGTCTTTTCAAGCACACTGTGTGTCGCCTCGCAGATCACATCCAGCGGCTCCTCGAGCGCCTCCAGCACTTCTTCCGACCCTACTTCTACAGTCCTCGGGAGGCCTGTGACCAGGTCGCGCCCCTTGCACAGCGCCTTGAGCGCTTCTTCGCCGGCAAACGCCATGCCTACCTCACGCTTGAGCTTTTCCGCAGTACGCTCGCCTATGAAAAGACTGTACTTTTTCCTCATGTATTTCACTATACAGTCGTCGAACTTGTCTCCCGCGACCTTTACCGATGCACTGCTGACTATGCCGCCCATCGAGATCACCGCGACATCCGTCGTGCCGCCGCCTATATCTATTATCATGATACCTTCCGGCGCATTGATATCTATACCTGCACCTATAGCTGCGGCCACCGGCTCCTCTATCAGATATACGGCCCTGCCGCCCGCCTGCAGCGCGGCTTCCTTCACCGCGCGCTTTTCCACCTCGGTCACACCGCTCGGCACGCACACCACCAGTCTCGGCTTGAAAAACCGGCTGCCACCACACGTCTTTTTTATAAAGTACTGCAGCATTTTCTCCGTCACATCATAATCAGATATCACGCCCTCGCGAAGCGGCCTGACCGCTGCGATGTTCCCCGGCGTCCTGCCGATCATGCGCTTTGCATCGCTTCCGACCGCCAGTATCTCATTCGTATCTCTGTTTATCGCGACTACCGACGGCTCCTCGAGCACTATCCCTTTGCCGTCCACATATATCAGCACATTTGCCGTCCCGAGATCGATCCCGACTTCTTCACCAAATACCATATTACCAACCCGCGATATCCAGTATTACCGCGAACTCCTTTCATTCTATCAGTTATTTATTAGTTTTGCCATACAAATAAAAATTACACTGAAAATCTAAAGCAAGTATATTTCGCCGATCCGTACATATATTGTTTTGACTGATAAAGTTAATTGATAATGGGGTGGTGAACTGTCAATACTATGAAAGATTATATCGAAGAGCGCGTGCTGGAGCTTGCCCGCTATATCATCGATACCGGAGCAACGGTACGCAGCACTGCAGCTAAATTCAGGATCTCAAAATCCACGGTGCACAAAGATATCACTGAAAGACTCCGCGAGATCAATCCGGGTCTTGCAGCCGAAGTCAAAGAAGTCCTCGAAAACAACAAAGCCGAACGTCACATCAGAGGCGGTCTTGCTACCAGAGAAAAATATTTACATATCCATCAAGACTGAATGCCTGCTGCAAAAGGCAAAATATAAGCTGCCTCAAATTTGAGAGACAGCTTTTTTGTCTGATTCTCTGTATTGAATGTTTTTATCCGCGACGTCCTGCCAGCAGATCATCGATCACAAAAAATATGTAGCTGATACCCAGGAACACGAACAGCGTCACGATCATTCCGATGTCAGGCAGGCTGAAGTACGGCAGCCTTTTCATGAAAAGCCCCATGTGGTTCACGACGAACACCGCTGCATTGAACACTGCCGGCAGTATCATCCATATCACCGGGCTGTACGGTGTGAATCCGCCTTTCCTGCAAAGCAGCAGATAATCGAGGAATACCATCACCGGCGAGATGAAATACATCAGGTATCCCGACACTGACAATTCCACAGGAAGTGAAAATCCCGTACCGAATGTCATCAGATAATACACTGCAAATGTCACTGCCATATATATCGTCACTGCTCCACGCAGCGTGCCCCGTTCGTATCCGGGTCTTGCTGTTATCAGATATGCGAAGTACACGAGTGCAAGCGTGTTCGATATCACTGCAAAGTCGCCGAGTATCATGTCAGCCGACGGTGTGATGCTCATGAATCTGAGCACCAGCCCGGCCCCGCACACTATGATGAATATGACTCTGAATATAACTGCGATCGTATTGTTTCTGATATACATTATCTGCTGTATCCCTCCTGAATATACAATGCGTATGCCTGCAGCATCTGTCACCGCTATCTCTTTCCGGCCGCAGTCTCATGCGCTGCTTTTATGAACTCCCTGAAAAGCGGATGCGCCTTGTTCGGTCTGCTCTTGAATTCAGGGTGATACTGTACTCCTATATAATGCGGATGATCTGTCAGCTCTACCGCTTCGACCAGCCTGCCGTCAGGCGATGTACCTGCGATCTTCATCCCTGCAGCTTCGAATCTTTCCCTGTAATCATTGTTGAACTCATATCTGTGTCTGTGCCGCTCTGCGATCTGGCCTGTGCCGTAGGCTCTCTCCATTATCGTGCCTGCCGTTATCGTGCACGGATATGCTCCGAGCCTCATCGTGCCTCCCTTAGGTATGTCTCCGTACTGGTCAGGCATGAAGTCTATGACCTTGTGAGCGCAGTCTTCGCTGAACTCTCCGGAATCCGCATCCTTTATGCCGAGTACGTTTCTTGCAAATTCTATCACTGCGATCTGCATGCCGAGGCATATGCCGAAATACGGCACTTTGTTTTCACGTGCAAATCCTGCAGCTGTGATCTTGCCTTCTATGCCTCTGTCGCCGAACCCTCCGGGAACAAGTATGCCGTCCACATCTCCGAGAAGCTCTGCCGCAGTGTCTGCAGTCACATCTTCTGCCTCTACCCACTTGATGTCGATATGGCAGCTGTTCTCATAGCCGCCGTGCTTCAGCGCTTCAGCCACCGACAGGTACGCATCGTGCAGCTTTACATATTTCCCTACTATCGCGATCCTCACGCACTCTTTTCTGGCCTTGATCCTGTCGACCATCGTCTGCCACTCCGTCATCTCACAAGGACCTGCATCGAGTCCCAGTTCTCTGCATACGATCCATGAAAACTTCGCTTTTTCAAGCATCAGAGGTGCTTCATAGAGCACAGGGATCGTCATGTTCTCTATCACGCAGTCAGGCTTGACATTGCAGAACAGCGATATCTTTTCCCTGATGCTCTCGTCGATAGGCTCGTCTGATCTCATCACTATTATATCAGGTGATATGCCCATTGTCCTCAGTTCTTTTACGGAATGCTGTGTCGGTTTCGACTTGTGTTCTCCAGAGCTCTTCAGATACGGAACCAGCGTCACATGGATGAACAGACAGTTTTCCTTTCCCTGTTCCAGCGAAACCTGTCTGATCGCTTCCAGGAACGGCTGGCTCTCGATATCGCCTACCGTACCGCCGATCTCAGTTATTATCACGTCTGCATTGCTCGTCTTGCCTACGTTGTATATGAATTCCTTGATCTCGTTAGTGATATGCGGTATCACCTGCACGGTGCTGCCGAGATATTCGCCCTTTCGCTCCTTGTTGAGCACGTTCCAGTAGACCTTGCCCGTCGTCAGGTTCGAATATTTATTCAGATCTTCGTCTATGAATCGCTCATAGTGCCCGAGGTCGAGGTCTGTCTCTGCACCGTCCTCTGTGACGAATACCTCTCCATGCTGATATGGACTCATCGTTCCGGGGTCCACGTTTATATACGGATCCAGCTTCTGCGCCGAGACGCGAAGCCCCCTGGCCTTGAGCAGCCTGCCCAGCGACGCTGCTGTGATGCCCTTTCCGAGTCCCGAAACGACTCCCCCTGTTACAAATATATACTTTTTCATGCACCCCACCTGCTTTCTTTGATAAATACGTATGGCTTAATATCATAAATGATATTCGTTATATAATAAAAATGCCCAAAAATAAAAAAGATAAGGTTTCAGGCGTTCAGATGGGGATAAATAATCCAGACCCCAACTCATTGCCGTCTTCCTTATTTTTGATATCTTTGCGCACAAAATTTACTTTGATATTATACACCAAAACCATTTTGCGCGCAACTTATTTTATCAAAAAATTTCAGTTCCGTTCCGAGCCGTTCCGATCACTCACGCTTTCAGACCGGTGCGACTCATTCGGTCTCCACGATCTTCGAGAACCTGTTTCCCAGTACATCATATCCGGTCACGCTGGCAGTCCTCATCACAATACCTGATTTGTTCCCGTCACTGCCGCCCGCAGGACTGCCAGCACACATCAAAGCGCCGGTGCTGCGGTTTCCCGGTATGATATTTTCTGCTCGGTGCACGATACCGTCATATGCTGTATCGACGCTCCAGAATTTTATCAGACTGAGCCCGTCTTCCTGCGCGTACCTTTTGAGTTTTGCCGCCGACTTCGGCTCGCACACACTGCTGTAAAAGTCGCACGCACATGCCGCCCCGTCAGCCTCAAGTCTGTATCCGGTGAGCTCTATCATGCCGTCTGCCGCTTTTACCGCTATCTCGCCACGCACATCCGACATGCTATCCGGATATCCCGCCGCTTTTTTACAATGCGCTGCGCCCGGCTGTTCTCCGAGATCCGCTGCATCACCTGCCGCGTCGCGTTCTACAGCAAACACTGCACCGCGCGAGTTCATCCTTTCGATCTGCGCCGCCGTGCCGAGACGGCTCTCATCACACATGATCCATCGTCTTCCCATCTTCTGACACGCTGCACCCAGAGTCCCCGAGCCCGCAAAAAAATCAGCACATATATCGCCCTCGCGGCTGCACGAGCTTATTATCCTTTCCAGCAGAGCCTCAGGCTTCTGTGTCGCGTAACCATTCCTCTCTGCAGACGTGCGCCCGACCATGTCTATGCTCCACACATCCTTCATGTTAACCATGGTATACCACCCGATATCGTCGCAGAACTCCTCCACGCCCCTGAAATTATACGGCTTCAGCCCGCGGTTGTACGACTTCTCCCTGAGCGGCAGGAATCTGTACTTGCGGCTTTTGCTGTAAAAGAGCAGCGTATCGTGCTTCTTTGCGAAGCTGCGCTTTGTCGCACCTCCCGACTTGTAGTTCCAGATCACTTCGTTCACGAAATTCTCCGGTCCGAATATCTCGTCAAGTATGAGCTTCACATAATGCACGCTGTGCCAGTCGAGATGCACCCACAGGCATCCTGTTTCAGAGAGCAGATCCCTCATCATGAACAGGCGCACGGTCAGCATCTCCAGATACTCGCCGATGCTGCGATTCCACCTGTCGTCATATGCGCCGATCTTCAGAAGACCCGAATCACCCAGCTTTGCAGACTCGAGCCTCACCGAAGCTTCATATCGGCTGCCTGAAAAAAACGGCGGATCGACATATATCAGCTGCAGCTTTCCTCGCATATCCTCATTTCCCAGAAGATGCATCATATACTCCAGATTGTCGCCTGATGCGATCTTTCCATCAATATTCCCGTCGATACCGCATATCTTTGCATGCCTGCCGTCACTGCCTGCCGCAGCAGCGCTGCAGATCTTTGCATCAGCACCGTACACCTCGCGTACAGTAAAATCCGGCTGCCGGCTGCCGGCCAAGATCATTTCGATCAATTCCTCGTACTGCTTCCTGCCATCTTCGAACGCACGGATGACCTCACGCATCATACTCATCTCAGCAGCACCTCCACGAGATCTTCACGCCCGGCCTTCTGCAGTGCCTTTATGACCGTTTTGCGGTTCTCGCGCTTGTTGAAGTGCATCAGCGCCCGCTGCATCCTCTTCTCCTCCTCGGTCTTCGCTACATATACCTTTTTCATCGTGAACGGATCCATCTCCGTATAGTACATACATGTCGCCAGAGTCCCCGGAGTCGGATAGAAATCCTGCACCTGATCCGGCACGAATCCCGTCTCTTTCATGTAAAGCGCCAGCTCCACGGCATCCTGCAGCGTACTGCCGGGATGCGAGGAAATGAAGTACGGTATCATGTACTGTTTTTTGCCCAGCTTCCTGTTCATCCTGCTGTATTCCGCGCTGAACCTGTCAAACACTTCTTTTGCAGGCTTCCTCATATTCTTCAGCACTCTCGGCGAGATATGCTCCGGCGCCACCTTGAGCACTCCGCTGACATGGTGCATGCAGAGTTCCTTCATGAAGCTCTTGTCTTTGTCCGCGAGCATATAGTCGTATCTTATACCTGATCTTATAAACACTTTCTTGATGCCGTCGAGTTCACGCACCGCCCTGAGCACGTCGATATATTCGGCATGGTCAGCTTCGAGCTGACTGCACGGCTTCGGGAAAAGACAGTCCTTGTGCTGACACATGCCGTGCTTTTTCTGTTTTTCACATGACGGGTTGCGAAAATTCGCAGTCGGTCCGCCGATGTCATGGATATATCCCTTGAATCCATTCTGCTGCTTCAGCACTTCTGCCTCCCGTACTATCGATTCCCTGCTCCTGCTCCTGACTTCTCTGCCCTGGTGATATGTGATCGCGCAGAACGCGCATCCTCCGAAGCATCCGCGGTTTGCCGTTATGCTGAACTTGACTTCTTCTATCGCAGGGACTCCGCCGCCTTCTTCATACGAAGGATGATAGTCGCGCATGAACGGCAGCTCGTACAGCATGTCAAGCTCATCTCGCTCCAGCGGAGGCTGCGGCGGATTCTGGACAACATAATTGTTATCATCGTAGCGCTCTATCAGCCGTCTGCCATTCACAGGCTCGTTGCTCCTGTACTGCAGTGCAAAGCTTCTGCAGTACTCTTCTTTCGAGGTTTTTACAGACTCGAAATCAGGAAGCATCACATCGTCATCCTGGATATACGGATCCTTCATCCTCACGCACGTGCCGTTTATCCACGTTATATCCTGAGCCTGTATCCCGGCTTCAAGAGCTTCCGCGATCTCCACACACGCATGCTCTCCCATCCCGTATATCAGTATATCGGCTCTGGAATCCATCAGTATCGATCGCCTGACCTTGTTGTCCCAGTAATCGTAATGGCCCAGTCTTCTGAGGCTGGCTTCGAGTCCGCCTATTATCACCGGCACGTCCTTGTACGCTTCGCGTGCACGGTTGCAGTAGACGATCACCGCACGGTCCGGCCTCCTGCCGCTTTTGCCGCCCGGTGAATACACATCTCTGCGTCTCCTGTGCCGGAATACCGAATAATGGTTCACCATCGAATCCACGTTGCCGCTGTTTATCAGAAATCCGAGTCTGGGTTTTCCGAAGCGCTTGAAATCACGCGCATCATCCCATGCCGGCTGTGACAGTATCGCCACGCGGAACCCGTGCGACTCCAGCACCCTGCTGATTATAGCCGTTCCGAAAGAAGGATGATCGACATACGCATCTCCCGTGACAAGCACGAAATCGACCTGATCCCAGCCTCTCTTTGTCATATCTTCTTTATTTACAGGTAAAAACATAAAACACCGCCTGGATATGCCGCATCTCTGCACCGGCTGCCTGCCGGAGCTGCAGATATGCGCACATCATATAAAACGATAGCCCGCTTAACATATAATGCAAGCAGGCTATCACAGCATCAATTCTTATTTATTGAAATACATCATATGTACCGCATCATTTGTGCAGCACTTATATTTTTGTAGTATACGACAGTTTTATCCAGTAGCCGTTGCTCTTGAGCTTGCCCCAGCCCCCGTCTGTATCTACGATAGTATGCACTCCCGGAGATACATATCCTTTTCTGCTGTACGATGTTCCCGGACCTGTCCTCATATTGAGATCGCTGTCGGTCACCTTGACGTTGTACTCTGCATCGACAGGAGTAGTGTATTCCAGCTTGATCCAGTAGCCGTTTTCACTCATCTGGCCCCAGCCGTCCTTAGTATCTATTATAGTGCACTTGCTGCCTATCAGCAGGAGCCCCTTGGAGCTGTAGTTCGTTCCCGGGCCTGTCCTCATATTGAGTGCAGCTGTATTTATCTTTACCTGATAGCTGCTGTTATTTCCACCGCTGCTGCCGCTATCACTTACCTTCTCAGTGTATTCCAGGCATACCCAGTAGCCGGTCTCCTGAACGAGTCCCCAGGTTCCTGTAGTCTTTACTATAGTATAGGTTCCCGGATTGATATACCCTTTTCTCGTGTACGATACCCCCGGACCTGTTCTCATATTGAGATTTACAGTCGTGATGCTCACCTTGTAGTTCGTGTCAGTTCCTGTATCGACGATGTCACTCGGCTTCGTCTCTACTTTCGTAACGTAGCTTTTGCATACCCAGTAGCCGCTGTCAGCAAGTCTCACCCAGTTGCCGCACTCACGATCGACTTTGTATGTACCCTGCTTGACATATCCGATCCTTGTGTATTCAGTGCCGGGGCCTGTCCTCATGTTGAGGTCACTGTCGGTGATCTTTACGCTGTAGTCTGCGCTGACAGTTTCATCAGCAGTCGACGTGTCGTCTGTTATGTATATGTATCCTTTGAGGCTGCCGCTCCACGGAGTACCGTAATGGAACACGATATCCGATGCTGAGGCAGGCCTTGATGATGAAAGCGTCCAGCTCGACTCTGATACATACGGCTGCCCGTTAACGACTTTTTCAACGATCGCCACATGCGTACTGTAACATGCGATAGCTCCGACCTTCGGAGTGCTTCCGTAAGGGTAGTAGTTTCCTTTTTTGTTTATATCCCACCAGCTCGACGCATCCCATCGGAAATTCGAGTTGAAAGTCCTTCCCAGTATCTCACTCGCACGACCATATGCATACCACGTGCAGTTTCCCGTGACATACTTTCCGTCGCTTCTCTTCACCTGATTCGGTCCGTATCCGGAGCTGTAGAATATATTGCTGTTCGTATAATAATATGCCGAACCTGCTGCAGAGCCGTATGCAGGTACAGTAGTTCTCGCACTGAAAGCTGCTTCACTTTCTGTTGTCATTGCCGGTACCACGATCGCCGCTGCGATCACGAAAGACAATACCAGAGAAAAAACCTTCTTCATCTCTCTTCCTTTCTCAAGTGTCATGATCTCATAATAAATACTATTCCACATAAATACCGCCAATATCGGTCGATCGTCCGATATTGTGATTTGTTAAAAATTATACCATCTTAAAATGCGTGATTACAACAGCAAATTCCAAGAAAATTCCAAAAACATGTAAAAAGTGGTGATGATATCTTTAAATACCATCACCACCTGTCAAACATTATCTATATGTTGTATGTTTATCCAAGGAACTGCTCCACAGCAGCTTTCACATCATTGCCGTCTGCAACTCCCTTGACTTTAGGCATCGTCGCTCCCATGAGCCTGCCCATGGACGCTTTTCCGCTGCCCTGTTCCACACCCATAGCCGCTGCAGTCTCTTTCACGATATCCGCGATCTCATCTGCACTGAGCTGTTTAGGCATATACTCTGTAAGAACTTCGATTTCTGCGTTATAAGCATCTATAAGATCCGTTCTTCCGGCTGATTCAAAATCAGCGAGGGCGTCTTTTCGCATTTTCACCTGTTTGGCTAAAATGGATGCAATACCTGCATCGTCGATTTCTTCCCTGTTATCCACTTCGAACTGCTTTATAGCAGCTCTTACAAAGCTTATAGTGTCCTTGCGGACTTTCTGCTTGTTCTTCATCGCTTCCTTAAAGTCAGCGTTAAGTCTCTCTTTTAAGGTCAATTAAAACACCTCTTATTCCGGTCTGTCTGCGAGCTAGTACTTCTTAGCCTTTTTTCTTGCAGCTTCAGACTTCTTTTTTCTCTTTACGCTTGGTTTCTCGTAATGTTCTCTCTTTCTGAGCTCAGACATGACTCCGTCTCTTGCGCAAGATCTCTTGAATCTCTTTAAAGCGCTTTCTAAGCTTTCGTTTTCTCTTACTATTACCTGTGCCATTTCCCGTTTCACCTCCTGACTTTACAGAAATCTTTGTAAACCTAAGAACGGCTTGCCTATAACGTTGCTATTATACTATTTTATAAGACGTTATGCAACATTTTTTTAAATATCAGCTTTAAATCAGCTTTAAAAATCAGAATGTGCGATTTACAGTTCTCTGCCATTTCCCTCGATCTCTCTGCCTGCTTCTGAAACCGTGCCGGCACCTTCCGCCTGCTGTTTTTCTATTTTTACGCCTATCCTGTCTATGCGCCTTCTGTCCATTGCCAGGACCGTGAACGTCACCTTTATATTCTTCTCTTCGATGGAGATATCTTCTCCTTCTGACGGTATCTTGTCAAAAATATTTAGGAGCAGACCTGCTGCAGTCTCACATTCGTCTGCCTTGTCGGGCTCGAAGCCCATAAGCTCGATCAGCTCCGCCACTGGGAGCGATCCGTCTATCAGGAAGCTGTCGTAGCTCAGGAACACGACCTCCGACTCCTCGTTCTGTATATATTCATCATCCAGACTTCCGAAGATCTGCTCCATCACATCAGAAAATGTCACGATACCTGCCGTGCCACCGTATTCATCCACCGCAAGCACGAATTTCGTATCCTTGTCCTGCATGATCTGAAGAAGCCTCTCGACCGGAAGCGTTTCGGACACTGCGATGATCTCCCTCACCGGCAGATTCTCATAGTTAGTTCCGCTGATCTTCTCATCGTTCCAGTAAAGATCCTTTATATGTATGAAGCCTTCTATGTGGTCCTTGTCTCCGCGGCATGCCGGATATCTCGTATACTTGCATCGCTTTATCATCTCGAGATTTTCCCTGTACGTCAGATTCAGATCGAAACACTCCATATCCGTTCGCGGCGTCATTATCGAGCAAACGTCCTTATTGTACATTTCGAATATGTTGCCCACGAACTCATTCTGTTTCGGATCGATCAGTCCGCTTTTCGTACTTTCGTCGATGAGCAGCTGGATCTCTTCCTCTGTATATACTTCCTGTTCAGTAGTATCGTCATGCCCCATCAGCTTCATGACTCCGTTCGTGACTGAATTGAACAGCCACATCACCGGCGCTGTTATCCTGTAAAACCATACGAGCGGCAGAGCTGTAAAGCGCGCATAGCGGTCCGTTGAAAATATGGCAAGCGATTTAGGTATCAGCTCGCCGGCCACTATATGAAGCGCTGTAACCAGTGCGAATCCCACTGCTACAGCTATCGCTGAAACAGCCGACTCAGGTATGTCCATCATCGCTACAGCCGGACGTATCAGCTCGGATACAGCCGGCTCACCCAGCCATCCGAGAGCAAGTGAAGCCAGCGTTATACCAAGCTGGCATGCCGAAAGATATGCATTTACATTATTAGCCACGAGAAGAGCCGCTTTCGCTCCGCTTTTCCCCTCCTCCTCAGCTATCTGCAGCTGCGACTTTCTCACTCTGACAAGAGAAAATTCGGCTACTACGAAAAACGCATTCATCAAAAGAAAAAACACTACAAGAACAAGGCTTAGTGCCACAGACACAATATACCTCCTTTTGTTCAAAACATTAACATATATAAAATTTGTCTATTATTTTATCATCTTTCGCCCATCTATGCACCTGTATTTTGCAAAACATGCAGCTGTTTTGCAGAAATATCCGCTTTTTTCATTGTCTTGACACCTTTAAAGACATTTATCTTGTTTATTTTCCCGTAAAATGTTATACTCATTACAATTTGACATACAGCTTATCATGCTGCCAGGTACTGCAGGATACACTGCTGCCGGCGGACATCGACAAAGGAGTTTATATTCATGAATGAAAAGAGACACAGGATACAGGATCTGAAGAAAGAAAAAAACGCAGTGATCATGGCGCATTACTACGTTCCTGATGAAGTTCAGGACATCGCAGACTACATAGGCGATTCATACTATCTCAGCGACATGGCGACCAAGGTCGACGCCGACATCATCGTGCTTTGCGGCGTGTCTTTCATGGGTGAAAGCGCAAAGATACTCAACGCCGGGAAAAAAGTGCTGATGCCTGCCGCTGATGCAGACTGTCCTATGGCTCACATGGCAGACGTTGAAAAAATACAGGAAGTCAGATCCGAATACGACGATTTGGCTGTAGTCTGTTATGTGAATTCCACAGCTGAGCTCAAGGCACACAGCGACGTATGCGTCACTTCGTCGAACGCTCTGAAGATCGTCAGCGCTCTGCCGGAAAAGAACATCTACTTCATACCTGACCAGAACCTCGCACATTACATAGCAGATCAGCTTCCTGAAAAGAACTTCATATTCAATGACGGATACTGTCATGTACATCACAATCTTCTGCGCGAACAGGTTATCGAAGCGAAAAAAGCCCGCCCTGACGCACTTCTGCTCGTACATCCGGAATGCCGCCCTGAAATCACTGAACTTGCAGACTATGTAGGCAGCACATCAGGTATCATCAACTATGCAACGGAAAGCGACCACAAGGAATTCCTTATTTCCACCGAAATGGGCGTTTTCTACCAGCTTAAAAGGAAAAACCCGGACAAGAGATTCTACACTGCCGGAAACATGCAGATATGCCCGAATATGAAAAAAATCTCTTTGGACAAAGTCATAGATGCCCTCGAAAACGAAGTCACTGAAGTCATCATGGACGAAGAATTCATGAAAAAAGCTCACGCTCCGATGCAGCGGATGCTGAAGCTTTCTGAGTAGCACGGAAAGAAGGTCTGACATATCATGAAAACCAAATATGATGTTATAATCGTCGGGACAGGTGTAGCCGGATGCTTTACCGCCCTGCATCTTCCCGGTGATATGGAAATACTGATGATAACGAAAGGCGATCTTGAAGAAAGCGATTCATTCCTCGCGCAGGGAGGCATATGCGTCCAGAAAAGCGATGACGACTACGACAGCTTTTTTGAAGACACCATGCGCGCCGGTCACTACGAAAACCGTGCGGAATCTGTGGATTTCATGATAAGAAACTCACGCAGAGTGATCCGGGAACTCATCGACTACGGTGTGGAATTCGAAAGCGACTCGGGGAATCTCTCATTTACCAGAGAAGGCGCTCATTCGACGAACAGGATACTCTACCACGACGATATCACCGGCCGTGAGATAACGAACAAGCTCCTGTCACAGGTTGACAGACGAAACAATATCACAGTCGTGACAAATACCACAATGGTAGATATCCTCTGCCGCGCCAACACATGCGACGGCATACTGCTGTCTGACGCCGGCGGCAGGCTGCACGCAGTATTCGCAGATAATGTAATGTGGGCATGCGGAGGCATAGGCGGTATATACAGCAATTCGACCAATTTTTCGCATCTTACAGGAGATGCTCTTGCCATATCACTCAGGCACGATATCAAACTGAAAAACATCAGCTATATACAGATACATCCTACGACGCTGTTCTCGAAACAACACGAGCGAAGATTCCTGATCTCAGAATCAGTCAGAGGCGAAGGTGCGCAGCTTTACGATAAAAACGGAAACAGATTCATCGATGAGCTGCTTCCGCGCGACGTTGTCTCTAAAGCGATATTCGATCAGATGGAAAAAGACGGAACTGAACACGTCTGGCTGTCTCTCCTTACGATAAAAAATATCGACGTGAAAAAACGCTTTCCGAATATATATGAAAAGTGCCTGCAGGAGGGCTATGACATAACAAAGGAATGGCTCCCTGTAGTTCCTGCGCAGCATTATTTCATGGGCGGGGTCGATGTGGATCTCAACAGCCGCACATCGATGGAGCATCTGTATGCATCAGGAGAGACATGCTGCAATGGCGTACACGGCGCCAACCGGCTTGCCAGCAATTCACTTCTGGAAAGTCTGGTATTCGCGGAAAGCGCAGCCATGCACATCACCGCTCAGCGTTCTGCAGGCAGCTGCAGTCCGTCTCGATACGAGGGATATGCAGATCTTCCTCTTGATGAGATCGCAGCTATATACGGACTTGATCTGCAGGAATATCTCGATATGGCAGCATACCTGGAAAACAGCAAGAAACAGATACTTGAAGCTATCAAAAAAGACAGAAAGGAATCAGCA
>CAKQIZ010000019.1 GCA_934247125.1 uncultured Clostridia bacterium | reverse complement strand
AAAGGCGAGGAAGTTCTGACGGGAAATCCGTATTTCACACCGGCAGTGGTCTCGGCCATCGAGGTCGCAGAGACGGTTAAGCTGCTTCTGGCCAGAGAAGGAAGCCTTATAAGCAGGATGCTCACCATAGATCTGCTGCACCATGAATACGAGATCATAGATTTTGGAGAGTTACGATGAGGATCATAATGATAAAAGGCTTCTCTAAAACCGGGAAGACGACCACGGTGGAACGGCTGATAAGAGAGCTTAGAAGAAGAGGGTACACAGTAGGCACGATAAAGGATATCCATTATGAAGACTATAGTGCCGATGTGCCGGGAACGGATACCTTCAGGCACAGGGAGAGTGGCGCATACCGGGTCACAGCACTTGGTCCGGGAGATACTGCGATAATGATGGACAGCAGGCTGGATCCTGAGGCGATACTCAAATATTACAAAGAGGATTTCATCGTCCTGGAAGGCGACTGCGGGATCAAATGCCCGACGATCATCACAGGCAGGACTGAAAATGATATCGACCGGAGAATGTGCGGCGAGGCGATAGCGATATCCGGAGTCATCGCCGGCAAAAAGCGGGAATACAGAGGACTTCCCGTCATAGATGCGAGAAAGGAAGTGGAAAGATTGGCTGATATGGTGGAAAAAGCGACAGAAAAATACCATGAAGATATCGAAGTACAGCTGCTGATAGACGGTAAAGAGATCGGCATGGTGCCGTTCGTGCAGAAGACCATAGCGAATGTCGTGATAGGTGCGGTGAAGGCGCTCGACGGGTATGATGACGGCAAAGAGATCGTGATAAGGATCGGATAAATACCGGATAAACGCCATAGCCGGGCGGGATCGACGAGAGTGCGGCCGGCATGCGAAACCGATCTGTAGAAAAAAGGATCGGTCAGGTATATCAAATGCGAAAAGGAATGGAAAGATGCGATTATTGAAAGTCGATAAGATAGATGAGGCACGCAGCAAACTGCTGGATGCAGCTGGTGAAAAGGTGCCGGATACTGAATATACAGGGTTTATGGAAAGCTGCGGGCGTATACTGGCACAGGATATACCGGCAGCGGAAAACGTGCCGGGCTTCCGCAAGTCTACAGTCGATGGATATGCGGTGATGGCAAAAGATACACAGGGTGTGACGGACAGCATACCTGTTTTTCTGGAAGTCGTCGGTGAGGTTTTGATGGGACAGGCTCCGGACATCAGCATAAGAGGCGGTCAGGCGGTATATGTGCCAACAGGCGGGATGCTGCCGGACGGTGCAGATGCCGTAGTGATGATCGAGTATGTCGAAAAATTCGACGAGAACGATATCGCGGTATATGACTCGGTGTCACCGGGGAGAAATGTCATACTTGAAGGAGAAGATCTGGCAGACGGCGACATCTTCCTGAAAAAGGGCACTGTACTGCGACCGCAGGAAATCGGACTCATGCCGTCAGCAGGAATATCGGAGGTGCCGGTATTCATGCCGTGGAGCATCTCTGTGATATCCACAGGCGATGAGATCGTCGCTGCCGGACATGAAATGAAGAAAGGTCAGACACGTGATATAAATACGTATTCACTGTCGGCAGCTGCTGAAAAACATGGCTTCGTGATAACTGAGAAGACGGCTGTGAAAGACGGCAGAGAGTCCGTCAGGGATGCGATACAGAAGGCAATGTCGTCGAGCGATGTCGTGCTTGTCTCCGGCGGCAGTTCGCAGGGGGAAAAGGATTTTACCGCAGAAGTGATGGACGAGCTTTCTGACGGTGGAGTTTTCACTCACGGGATCGCTATAAAACCGGGGAAACCTACGATAATAGGTTATGACAGCAAAAGCAGTACGATACTCGTAGGGCTGCCGGGACATCCCGTAGCAGCTCTTATGATATTCGAACTGTTCATAGCCTGGCTTTACAGAAAGCTGACAAGTCAGAAAGAACCGGTGAAGACAGCGGCACGCATGACAGAAAACATCGCGTCTGCCGGAGGCAAAGCTACATGTATACTGCTGAAACTCCACGAGGGGAAAGACGGCATATATGATGCCATACCTGTTCTCGGCAAATCCGGAATAATGACGACGATGACGAGGGCGGACGGATATACAGTGACAGAAACAGATGCAGAGGGACTCCAAGAGGGAGAAATCGTTGCAGTGACATTGTTCTAGGAAAGGGGCAGATACAAAATGAGCAAAAAAAGAAATCTGTATCTAAAGACGATCCCGGTAGAGGAAGCAAAAGAAAAGTATTTTGAACGTGTACGAGAGATGATACATCCGCAAAGCGAGACGATAAAGGTCACAGACAGTCTGGACCGAGTCACGAAAAAAGCGACATATGCCAGGTACAGTTCGCCTCTGTTCAACGCATCAGCCATGGACGGCATATCCGTAAAGGCAAGCGATACAGACAGTGCATCGGAGATATCACCTGTGATACTGAGAGAAGATCAGTACACTGTGGTAGATACGGGAGATCCGGTGCGTGTGCCGCATGATGCTGTGATAATGGCGGAAGATATACTGGAGACTGAGGATGGAGTCAGGATAACGGCATCGGCATCACCGTGGCAGCATATAAGGCCTATAGGTGAGGATATCGTGGCAGGAGAAATGATCCTGCCGAGAAACCATAAAATCAGACCGATAGATATAGGTGTGCTGCTTTCTGCAGGGATACTGGAGATAGAAGTGATCAGAAAGCCGACGGTAGCAGTTTTTCCGACCGGTACAGAGATCATAGAACCCGATGCGGAGATAGAAGAAGGCAGTATCATAGAATCGAACTCCAGGATGTTTGAGAATATGGTGACCGCACTGGGAGGCGAGGCGCACAGATTTCCGGCTGTAAAAGATGATTACGACGAGATACTGCATAAGGTCTCGGATGCTGCAGACAAGTATGATATGGTGATAGTGAATGCCGGATCGAGTGCAGGTACCGAGGATTATACGGTACATGTTCTCAGAGAGCTCGGTGAAGTGATAGTTCACGGTGTAGCCGTAAAACCCGGCAAGCCGGTGATCCTTGCGATAGTGAAAGGCAAGCCGGTCATAGGACTTCCGGGATATCCGGTCTCAGCATATATCGGATTCGAGAATTTCGTCGAGCCGCTGCTTGATATGATGGGGAAACGCAGTGAAAGCCTCAATGAAAAAATCGATGCACATATATCCAGGCGTCTCGTGTCGAGTCTGAAGCACAGGGAGTACGTCAGAGTAAAGGTCGGCAAGGTCGGCGACAAGTTCGTTGCAGCTCCTCTTGCACGCGGTGCAGGTGCTGCGATGTCGCTTGTACGTGCAGATGGTTTCTGTGTAATAGAACAGAACAGCGAAGGCGTCGAAGCCGGAGAAAAAGTCGAGATCGAGCTTTACAGAAGCAGGCATGAAGTGGAAAACACGGTCGTGATAATCGGCAGCCATGATCTTATCCTCGATGTCATCGCTGACATGGTGCCTGAAAAGCATACGGATATGTTCGTGTCGAGCACTCATGTGGGCAGCATGGGAGGACTGATGGCGCTGAAGCGTGGTGAAGCACACATGGCTCCTGTACATCTGCTCGATGAAAGTACCGGAGAATATAACATTTCATATGTGAAAAAGATGTTCAGCGAACCGATGGCTCTGATAAAGGGCGTCAACAGGATACAGGGTATCATGGTCAAAAAAGGGAATCCTCTCGATATAAATGAGATAAAAGATCTGGCACGTGAAGGCGTGAGGTATGTCAATCGTCAGAGGGGAGCAGGGACGAGAGTGCTTCTGGATTACAAGCTGAAAGAGCAGGGTATATCTGCAGAGTATATCGATGGCTATGATCGCGAGATGGCTACGCATATGGCAGTAGCTGCAGCTGTTGCAAGTGAAAGTGCAGATGCCGGTATGGGTGTGCTTTCTGCAGCGAATGCCATGGGGCTCGACTTCAGGGAAATAGCTTATGAAGAGTACGATTTTGCCATCCCTGTGAAATACCTGGAGCTCCCTCATGTGAAAGCCTTCTTAGAGATATTAAAAAGCTCCGAGTTCAGGGAAGAACTGGAGCGGCTCGGCGGGTACACAAGTGATGATTCCGGAAAAGTGATCCTTATCTGATGCAGCAGGAACAGCAGATTGACTGCTGTCGTGATGAAGAATACGACAATGCCTGTAAATGACAGCTTTCTTTTTGTCTGCAGTGAGTTTGCGCCCGATAAGACAGTCTGCGAACCAGGGATGAGGGCGCCTTTTCTGCAAAAGACGATATTTGATTGCTTCATTGAGGCTTTGTTGTATTCTTTCAGCGTATACTGCCGTCGATGCCGAGGGTCACTATCTCCACAGATATGTCTTTTCCTGAAGCGGCAACGGCCTGTTTTACCGCGAACTCTATGCCTCCGCAGCACGGGACTTCCATCCTCGTGACAGTCACGCTGCTTATATCATTCTCACTGATTATCTGAGTCAGCTTCTCCGAGTAATCGATCATGTCGAGCTTGGGACATCCGATAAGCGTGATCTTTCCATCCATGAATTTTCTGTGGAAATCGCCGTATGCGTATGCGGAGCAGTCGGCAGCGATCAGCAGGTCGGCTCCACGGAAATACGGAGCGTTCACCGGAGCCAGTTTGATCTGCACAGGCCAGTGTGTCAGTCTGCTGGAGATATCACCGGCTTCATCTCCGTGTGGCTTCTGCTTTTTCATCATACCGTTGAATGCCTGTGAGAGGCAGCCGCCCCCGTGCTTGTGAGCCTGATTCTGCGCGTGTCTCTTCTGCATGTTCACTTTGACCGCTTCCTCGTCATATGCAGCGGCCTCACGTTCTTCGAACGATATCGCATCAGTAGGACAGACCGGCAGGCAGTCGCCGAGACCGTCGCAGTAGTCGTCGCGGAGCAGCTTTGCCTTTCCTCCGATCATTCCGATAGCTCCTTCGTGGCATGCTTCTGCGCAAAGACCGCAGCCGTTGCACTTTTCTTCGTCTATTCGTATTATTTTTCTTTTCATTTAACTGTTCTCCTTATTATGTGGTTTTCGATCTGTGGCAATGATACAGACCGGGATCAGAACTGTATATCCTGCATCAAAAAGCTTTGTTAGTTTGCTTTTGTATCTGGATTCTAATATAATAATAGCTGCGTGTATGTTGCTGATGCAACATAGGATATAATTATTTATTAAGACGGGAGAGATTTTAACGTGAATGATTTTTTGATTTTTGCATTTCTGTTCTTTATAGGAAGCTGTCTCGGATGGTGCATGGAGCTGTTTTTCAGACGCTTCATATCAAAGAACAATCCGGAACGAGCGTGGATCAACCCGGGGTTCCTTACGGGACCGTACCTTCCGCTGTATGGGTTCGGACTGTGGGGCATGTATGAGGTGTCGCGGCTGATAGAACTTATGATGACAGGTATCATATATGTGGATCTGCTGATAATATTCGTCGTGATGGCAGTAGTGATGACTGTGATAGAGTACATAGCAGGACTCATATTCGTAAAAGGGATGAATGTGAAGCTGTGGGATTATACTAATGAAAAACTCAACATACAGGGTGTCATATGTATCAAATTCACGGCTATATGGGGAGCGCTGGGCACGGCGTACTTCTTTACGCTGAACAGTCATGTGGAAAACTGGGTGGAATGGCTGTCGCATCATCTGACATTTTCGTTTTTCATCGGGATGTTCTTCGGAGTGTTCGCGGTGGACCTCGGATACACGCTGCAGCTTTCCGCAAAGATAAGAAGATTTGCAGTTGAGAACGAAGTGGTTGTAAAATACGAGGAACTCAAGCATTTCCTGCGTGAGCAGAGACTGGAGCTCAAGGAAAAGAACAGCTTCCTGCTGGCATTCAAGACGGACAGACCGTTCAGGGATCAGCTGCAGCACTATTTTGAGCAGAGAGTGGAGAGCGGGAAAAAGAAGCTTGAAGAAGCCAGAGGTGATGTGAAGAACAAGCTGAAAAGAAAGTGTTAAGGAAAAAAGCTTGACATGAATATCGCGCTGATGTATACTGTCATGGTGTAATAAGGTGGAAACTATGAAAATAGATGAAATTACGCAGGCAAGTCTGCTGTATGATTTTTACGGACAGCTGCTTTCGAAGAGGCAGAGCGAGGTCATGGAGCTTTACCATGAGGAGAACCTGTCGCTGGCGGAGATAGCGGCTGAGTTCGGGATAAGCAGGCAGGGCGTGCATGATGCATTGAAAAATGCAGAGAGAGCGCTGAGCGAATATGAAGCAAAGCTCGGGCTCGTGGCAAAATTCCGCAGGAGCAGCGATGCGGTGCGTCAGATCGACAGCATGATCGACAGTACGATAGAGCTGCTCGAGCGCGGCGGCGCGGGAAGTGCGGAAAAAGCCTCGGAAGATCTGAAAAAAGTAAAATATATAATAGATGAGTTGGAGGAATGATCCTATGGCATTTGAAGGATTATCGGAAAAACTGCAGGGAGTTTTCAAAGGACTCAAGGGAAAAGGCAGCCTTACGGAATCAGATATCAATACTGCGATGCGTGAGGTCAAGCTGGCGCTGCTGGAAGCTGATGTAAACTTCAAAGTTGTAAAGGAGTTTGTCGCAAGCGTCAAAGAGAAATCTCTCGGCAAAGAAGTGCTGGAGAGCCTTACCCCGGCGCAGCAGGTCATAAAAATAGTTAATGAAGAGCTGACAGAGCTCATGGGCGGAACGAACAGCAAGCTCACTTATTCACCTAAGGGATTCACAGTTTATCTGATGGTGGGACTGCAGGGTACAGGTAAGACTACTACCTGCGGAAAGCTTGCAAATTATCTCAAGAAGAACGGCAAGAAACCTATGCTCTGTGCGTGCGACATATACAGGCCGGCGGCTATAGATCAGCTTGAAGTTGTCGGAAAGGCAGTGGATACACCGGTGTTCACGATGCGTGACAGCAGAGAGCCGGAAAAGATCGCGCTTGCTGCCATGAAGGAAGCTGAGCGTCTGGGATGCAACGTGCTGATAGTCGATACGGCAGGACGTCTTCAGATCGATGAGGCGCTTATGGACGAGCTCGTTACGATAAAAAAAGCTGTGAAGCCGCATGAGATACTTCTGGTAGTAGATGCACTCACCGGTCAGGACGCAGTGAACGCGGCAGAAGGCTTCAATGACAGACTCGGCATAGACGGGATCATCATGACGAAGATGGACGGTGACTCCAGAGGCGGTGCAGCACTTTCCGCAAAAAAAGTGACAGGAAAGCCGATCAAATTCGTGGGTATGGGAGAAAAGTTCGATACACTCGAGCCTTTCCACCCGGAGCGAATGGCGAGCAGGATACTGGGTATGGGAGATATGCTCTCTCTGATAGAAAAGGCCCAGGAGGACTACGACGAAAAGAAGGCCGCAGAGCTTGAGAAGAAGATAAGAAAGAACAAGTTCACTCTTGAAGACTTCCTCGAGCAGATGGGACAGATCAAAAAAATGGGCGGCATAGCGAAGATCATGGATATGATGCCGGGCATCAACAGCAATGCGAAGAACAGTATAAACATGGCAAAGAGCGAGCAGGAGTTCATGCAGATGGAGGCTATAATCCAGTCGATGACGAAAGCAGAGAGGGAGGATCCTTCGATACTCAATGCCAGCCGCAGAAAAAGGATAGCGGCGGGATCAGGACAGCCTGTTTCCAAGATAAACCAGCTCGTGAAGCGCTACAACGATGCGAAAAAGATGATGAAGAGCTTTACGGGAAAAGGCGGAAACAGCAGATTAAATAAAATGTTCCGGGGATTTTAGATCTCTGTGAAATAAATAATAACACAGTCATGAATTTTTAGGAGGAAATAAAAAATGGTTAAAATCAGACTTAAGAGAATGGGAGCTCACAAGAAGCCTTTCTATCGTGTAGTTGTTGCAGATATCAGATCACCAAGAGACGGCAGATTTATCGAAGAGATCGGATACTACAACCCTATGACAGAGCCGGCAGACATCAAGATCGATGAAGAAAAAGCCAAGAAATGGTTAGGAAACGGAGCTCAGCCAACAAATACCGTAAAAACACTCTTCAAAAAGACCGGTATTTTATAGAAAGTGGTGAAATCAATGGCAGAATTGGTTAGTGCAATTGCAAAGTCACTAGTTGAACATCCGGAATCCGTTGAGGTTTCCGAGTCACAGTCCAATGGCACTACAGTCATACAGCTCAAGGTAGCTCCCGATGACATGGGAAAAGTCATCGGAAAGCAGGGCAGAATCGCCAAAGCTATTCGCACTGTCGTAAAAGCAGCGGCTACAAAAGCAAATATCAGAGTAGTAGTTGAAATAGTTCAATAGAGACAGATAAGGCACATGTATTACGGTAATATATGTGCCTGTGCTTTATTACACGCATGATGACAGGCATGCGCCATTATTTCAGGACAGGTGGATCCATATGGAAAAAATCAAAATCGGAAAAATAGTAAATACGGTGGGCCTTAAAGGCGAAGTGAAGGTATACAATTATTCAGACAGTATAGAGATATATGAGACGATCGAATCTATATATGTAGAAGACAGGCTCACTGTCATAGAAAACGTCAGAGCTCAGAAAAACATGGTGATACTGAAGCTTGAAGGTGCTGATGACAGGAATGCTGCGGAAGCGCTCAGAGGGAAGGAACTGTATATAACAGACGACGATCTTCCGGAGCTGCCGGAGGGTCAGTACTATGTGCGGGATCTGATAGGGATGAGTGTCGCAGAGGAGGATGGAAATCTGCTGGGGCATGTTACCGACGTGCTTCAGAATACGGCACAGGATATATTTGAAGTTGAAAGTGAAAACGGAAAGAAGCTGCTGATACCGAAGGTAGAGCAGTTCGTTTTGGATATAGATGCAGAAAAGAGAGAGATAACCGTCAGACTGATAGAAGGGATGCTGGATCTTTAGACGTGAAAGCGGACCCTATGAGTTTCAGGGTCGTTTCGGGAGATTGTTATGAAAATAGATGTACTGACGCTCTTTCCTGAGATGTTCGTGCCTGTCACAGGCAGCAGCATACTGGGAAGAGCTGCAGAAAGCGGGATACTTGAGATAAATCTTACAGATATACGCGACTTCAGCAGCGACAGACACAACAAAGCGGATGATTATCCGTTCGGCGGAGGCGGAGGCATGGTCATGATGGCGGATCCCGTCTTCGGTGCACTGGAGTCGGTGAAAGCAGAGCACAAAAAAGTGATATACATGTCTCCGCGCGGAAGGATACTGGATCAGGAGATGATACAGCAGTTTTCGTCGCTGGATGAGCTCGTGATACTCTGCGGGCATTACGAGGGGATGGATCAGAGAGTGCTCGATCACTGGAACATAGAAGAGGTTTCGATCGGTGATTACGTCCTCACCGGAGGCGAACTGCCTGCGATGGTGCTGATCGATTCTGTGGCGAGGCTGATACCGGGCGTGCTGGGCAATGAAAACTCTGCGATGGACGAATCGGTGTATTCGGGGCTGCTGGAGCACCCCCAGTATACGAAACCCAGGGAGTACAGGGGACTTAATGTTCCCGAAGTGCTGGTCAGCGGAAACCACAAGCTGATCGCTTTGTGGAAGTTCAGAAAGTCTCTTGAACTCACGAAAAAACGCAGACCGGATCTTTTTGAAAAGTATGTGAACGAAAACAGAAATCTTTCAAAAGAAGAGCAAAAAATACTGGAAGAAATAATGAAAACAGAAGGATAGCGCATTGCAAGCGGCAGACCTTTGGTGTAGAATAAAATAATGAAAATCAAACTCAGTAAGAAGACAAAAAAAGCAATATCTGTTTATATAGCGGCATTGCTTATACTATATATCGTTGTTGAAGTTTTACCTAAAGTGACGGACATATTCGAGACCACGCAGGTGCTGGAACCGGGTACTCTCAAAGTCTCATACGAGACCAAAGGATATTTCATAAAGGATGAATATATCGGCATAGCTCCTGAGTCGGGCAAGGTGCAGTATCTGGTCGGAAAGGGAACGGCAGTCAAAAAAGGACATACGGTGGTTTCGGTGGAGGCCGGTGAAGAAAGCAAGAACGAATCCAGATTCAGCAAGTATACTGACAGGCTCAAAAGCTATGAAGGACTCTCGAAGGATTACAATGCGCCGATAAGCGGCGTGTTCAGTCTGACGATAGACGGCTATGAGGAGTATTTTTCGATCGGAAACATGGACAAGATAGAGCGTGACAAGGTCGAACAGCTGTCATACGATTCAGTTTCGCTGGAGCGGGATTCTGTTATAAAGGGCGAACCTGTGTACAAGATCTCGGCAGATGACAAATGGTATGTGCTCTGCTGGCTGAGCAAGGATGTGGTAGGATCATATTCAGAGGGGCGCGAGGTGTCGCTTGAGCTTCCCGAGGGCACTGTGGACGCGACTGTCTACAGCGTGAAGAAAGACGGCAGCGACTACAGAGTGGTGTTTTATCTTGATGTGTACTACAAGGCTTTCTGTGAAAGCAGAGTGGAGGATATGTCCATAGTTACGAGTGACAACGAAGGCCTTATAGTTTACAATAAATGTATAGTCGAGAAAGACGGCAACAAAGGTGTTTACGTCAAAAATAAAAACGGCGAATACATCTTTACGAGAGTAAAAATAATTTCAAGTGATGATAAAAAATCAGTGCTGGAGCCTTCGACATTCTACGATGATGAGGGCAATCAGGTATACACTGTCGATGTATATGACGAGGTGCTCAAGCATCCGGCAGGCGTGCTGAAAGAAGATCAGAAAAAAGAGAACTCTGAAAACGACGGATGATCCAAAGAGGGGGATTAGCAATGGAAGACATAAGAGGCAATCTTGAAAAAGTCAGACAGCAGATAAGACAGTCAGCAGAAAGCTGCGGAAGATCGAGTGACGATGTCCTGCTGGTAGCTGTCAGCAAAACGAGGACTCCGGAGGAGATCAACATAGCGATAGAAGCCGGAGTGACTGATATAGGCGAGAACAAGGTCCAGGAGATAATGGACAAGTATGATGATATAAAACCTGTCAGATGGCACATGATAGGGCATCTTCAGACGAACAAGGTGAAATATATCATAGACAAGGTCTCGACGATACATTCTGTCGATTCATACAAGCTGGCGGCTGAGATAAACAAGCGTGCAGCGGCATGCGGTATAACGATGGACATACTGCTGCAGGTGAATTCGGCACAGGAGGAAAGCAAGTTCGGCATATCTACGGAAGAGACGGAGGGGCTCATAATGCAGATACTTGACAGCTGTGAAAACATCAGGATAAGAGGTCTTATGTGCATTGCGCCTTATGCAGATGATCCCGAAGACATCAAAAAGTATTTTGACAGTGTGAAGGAGCAGTATGATCAGTTCAGCACTATCGATCATCCTAATCTCGACTTCAGATATCTGTCTATGGGGATGTCACATGATTTTCCGGTAGCGATAGAAGCCGGATCAAATCTTGTAAGAGTAGGAAGTGCGATATTCGGAGAAAGGGACTACAGCAAAGTTTAGGAGGTAATCATGAGCGTTATTGATAAGTTTAAAGATCTGGTAGGGATCGAAGAGGAATATGATGAGGACGATTTCGACGTAGAAGAGGAAGAATACGGATATGACCGCAAAACTGTAGAGACGAGAGCGCCGCTCACTTCTCAGTCGAGATACGGCGGCAGTGACAACGTGGTATCGATGCAGAACCGTACTGTAAAGGCTATAACGAGTACATTCAAGCTCATGGTAATAGAGCCTAAGGGGTTCGACGAGTGCTCCAAGCTCGTTGACAGCCTCAAGAGCAGAAAGCCTATAATCGTGAACCTCGAGAAGCTCGATGCAGATACTGCCAGAAAGATATTCGATTTCCTGGGCGGAGCGACATATGCGCTCAACGGAAATGTTCAGAAAGTCGCAAACAATATTTTTGTCTTTGCTCCTGAGAATGTTTCGATATTTGCAGAGGGAGAGAACAAGCCATACAGCTTTACCGGTGAAAATTCAGACGATATGAACCCTTGGAAGTAGGAGGAAAAAATGATCAGACCGATAGACATTCAGGAAAAGGAATTCGGAAGAGCGGTGAGGGGGTATAAAGAAGATGATGTGAATCAGTTTCTTGATGAGATAACAGTGGATCTGGAACGTCTTCTAAATGAACTCAGGACTGTAAAAGAAGAGAACAGCAGACTTGTCGAGGAGCTTGAGAGATACAGAACTTCGGAGAATACGGTAGTTGAGACTCTTGAGGCTGCAAAGGCGCTCATGTCCGATATTTCGGCAAGTGCGGAAAAGCGTGCAGACATACTGCTTAAAAACGCGGAGCTCGACGCTCAGCTCCTTCAGAAAGAGGCCAAGGACAACGCTGACAGGATAGCTGAAGAAAGTGAAGCTATAAAGAACAGATTCATCGATTTCCGTTCAAGATACAAGAAGCTGCTCCAGTCGGAGCTGCAGAGGTTCGAATCTCTCAGCGGAGAGATGTTCCCTGAACTGGGGATCGATGACTTTGACGATCTGCCGGAGATGATGAATCCGATGTCTGTAAAGGAGGAACCTGTGAAGGTGAGTCCGGAGACCACCAGGTATCCGGCCATGCGCAGACAGGCGTCGGGACAGGAGACTCTGAGAAATGTCAAAAATCCAAAATATTAAAGGAGGAGGGGCGGTAACGCCCCGTTTTCTGTATATGGTTTATTATTTTATCGCTGCAGGAATAATCGTACTGGATCAGATCGTTAAATATGCGGTGCTGAACGGGATGTATACGGGGCAGACTATACCTCTTATAGAAAATGTGTTCCATCTCACATATGTCCAGAACCGTGGGGCGGCTTTCAGCATGTGGGAGCAGCAGTGGATCATACTGGTGGCTGTTCCTGCTGTCGTACTGGCTGCAGGGCTTGCCGCGATATGGATAAAGCGGGGGAAATGGAGCAGTGTGACGCTCACTTCAGTTGCATTCATATGCGGCGGAGGCATAGGAAATCTGATAGACAGGATCGCACGCGGATATGTAGTCGATATGTTCGACTGCAGGTTCATACCGGTGATCGATTTTCCGGTGTTCAATGTGGCGGATATATTCATATGCGCGGGATGCGGACTGCTGCTTCTGGATGTCATTTTTCTGGAAGGAAAGAGGGCTGAGAAATGAGCATCATAGAAAATGAAAATCTGAAAGACGAATCTCAGAAGGTAGAGGTCACGGTCGCTGAAGAAATGAGCGGAAAGCGTCTCGATACAGTACTGGCAGGAATGATGCCCGAGTATTCGCGAAGCTTTATACAGAAGCTGTTCGAAAACGGAAGTATCGCTGTCGGCGGTGATATATGCAGTGAAAAGAAGCGCAAGGCTGCCGCAGGCGACATCGTGGAAATAACGATACCTCAGCCGGAACGGCTTGAAGTCGAAGCTGAAAACATACCGCTCGATATAGTGTATGAAGATGATGAGCTGCTTGTTGTGGACAAACCCGCAGGTATGGTGGTGCACCCGGCTCCGGGAAATCATTCGGGAACGCTGGTGAACGCGCTGATGTATCACTGCGGCGATGCACTTTCATCGATAAACGGAGTTATCCGTCCGGGTATCGTCCACAGGATAGACAAAGATACGAGTGGTCTTCTGATGGTCGCAAAGACTGACAGAGCTCACAATGCGCTGTCCGCTCAGCTTGCAGAACATTCGATAACGAGAAGGTACAAAGCGATAGTGTACAGCAATATAAAGGAAGATGAGGGTACTGTAGACAAACCGATAGGGCGCGATCCGGGAAACAGACTTAGAAATGCGGTAGTATACACGAATTCGAAAAATGCAGTGACACATTACCGTGTGCTTGAGAGATTCGGCGGATTTACACTGGTGGAAGCGGTGCTCGAGACCGGAAGGACTCACCAGATCAGAGTGCATATGGCATATATCAGACACCCGTTGCTCGGAGATACGCTTTACGGCCCGGCAAAGAACAGGTACGGTGCAAAGCGCCAGATGCTGCATGCCGGAGTTCTCGGATTCGTGCATCCTGCAACAGGCGGATACATGGAGTTCAGCAGTCCCCTTCCTCAGGATTTTGAAGATGTACTGGCAAAGCTGAGAAAATGACAGCCTGTATATGTGAAAAGGAGATAAAAATGTCAAAGACAGTATTCAAACCGGGCACCATGCTCAACCCTGTGCCGGCTGTGATGGTATCATGCGGTGACGATACGGTGAGTAATATAATCACGATAGCGTGGACCGGGATCATAAACTCGGATCCGCCGATAACGTATGTGTCGGTGAGAAAATCCAGGTATTCACACGATATAATAGAAAGAACGGGCGAATTCGTGATAAACCTGACTACGGAAAAGCTGGCTTTTGCAGCGGATTACTGCGGAGTCAGATCCGGTCGAGATGTGGATAAATTCAAGGAGATGAAGCTGACTGCTGCGGAGAGCAAAGAAGTCAGCTGTCCGTCGATAGAAGAATCGCCGGTGAATATCGAGTGCAGAGTGATGGAGATGAAGGAATATCCGACGCACGATATGTTCATTGCGGAAATAGTAAGTGTTTCGGTGGACGACGGTCTTATGGATGAAAACGGAAGACTGTGTCTTGACGAAGCAGGACTGGTGGCTTACAACCACGGGCATTACTTTGCACTTCAGAAAAAAGAGATCGGACGTTTCGGATATTCGGTGATGAAGCCAAAGACGCGAAAGCGTATAGAAGCGGAAAAATGTAGAAGCTCCGGCAGGAAGCGACGAAGAAGATGAGGTCCGGTACCTGATTAGTCCCTGGCTCGCACCTGACTGTCAACCTGAAAATCAGATTTCAGCTGCTGAAGACAGTCTTCGCATACGTGGCCGGTTTTGAATGTCAGCATATCGCCGTAAATACAGCCGCATAATGTACAAGACTTTTTCATAGTGCGTCCTCCTTTCTTAAGAGAGTGGAACCTTGCGTGACTTCGTCGTTTCCTCTTGCCGGAGCTGTATATAGAGTTTATTTAAACTGCACCTGAAAAGCAAGTATAACTTGATATGAATGTAATATACACGCGGTTTGATGTAATGTTCCGGGCACGGCGGGTCGCTGCCTGATGATCCGGATAGTGATGTATGCTGTCATCTGATGTTTTAAGATCGCATAGAAGGAGCGTTTTGATCATGTATGACAAATTTGTTTTAAGAAACCTTGAAGAAGGGATCATCAGAGGGTACTCATGGCACCTTGAAGATCCGGAAAAGGTCATATGCATAGTCCATGGAATAGGAGAATACGGCGGAAGGTTCGACCGGGTGGCGGAAGTTTTTCGCAAGAAAAATATGGCAGCCTGTGCGCTGGATCTGAGAGGTCACGGCGAGTCGCTTGGCAAAAGAGGTGACTGCGCGCCAAGAAACAGTGTGCTGGATGATGTGAGCGAGCTTTTGAGATACGCTGAAGAAAAGTATCCGGGAAAGCCGATCATTCTTTACGGTCACAGCATGGGCGGCAACATAGTGCTCGATTACAGAGCCAGAGGCGAGATGAACGATCATCCGGCAGGGTATATCATATCCGCGCCCTGGGTCAGACTGGTTCGGCCGGTACCACCGCTGCTTTACAAAGCGGTCAAACTGCTTTCCAGGATCGCGCCTTCATTTACGATAGGTTCCGATATCAACGAAGCAAATCTGGGAAACCCTGAAAAAGTGAAGCCTTTCAAGGACAATCCGATGGTGCACAACCGTATATCCGCGCTGTGTGCAGTCGACGGATTTGACAAAGGGATCGGATTTGAGGACGGTACTGCAGAAGATGACCGGTGTGCCGCGAACATACCGACGCTGCTCATGCACGGCAGTGAAGACAGGATATGTGATGTGAACGGCAGCAGGCGTATTGCGGAGAGGCTTCAGGCTCAGGGCGATGACCTGGAATACATCGAATGGGAAGGACTGTTCCATGAGATCCATAACGGCAATGAGACCAGCATGGGGGATGAAGTGATAGCCAAGATGGTCAGATGGGCGCAGGAACTGTGATGAGCCGTGGATCCGTGCAGTGCGCATGGACGAGTAAAAGTGATCGGGATCGGTAAAACACATGAAACCGGATAAATAGTAAAGGCTGCATCAGGGATACGCTGAAGGTATCGTGATGCAGCCTTTTTGCAGGTATGACGGGCATGCCGTCAGTCTGTGGGAAAGGTCAAGCATGACGCAGCTGCCGGCTGATATTATTCCGGCAGTCCGGGATTGACATAAAGCGTACGGTTGTGCGTGAATATCACCATTCCGGGTTTCGCTCCACCCGGCTTTTTCACATATTTTACACGAGTATAGTCGACCGGAACGTTTTCCGAATCAGAGCCTTTGCTGTGAAAAGCAGCGATAGCGGCTGTTTCGAAAAGGTCGTCTTCTGAAGCTTCTGTGCCGTTGAGAAGCAGTACAGTGTGCGAGCCGGGGATATCCTTTGTGTGGAACCACATATCGGATGATGCGGCTTTTTTTGTTGTCAGCCAGTCGTTCTCCTTGTTGTTGCGTCCGACGAGAACTGTTTTTCCGGAAGATATCGTGTAGCTGTACGGCTTTGGCCTGCTTTTTCCGAATTGTTCACGTCTGGTCTTCTTGTGGCGGATGAAACCGGAATCTATGAGCTCCTGTTTGAGAAGGTCGATCTCTTCTATAGTCCTGGTGCGTTCGAGATACGATGCGACAGATTCAAGATATTCGATCTCGCGTGATACTTCTTCGAGCTGTATTTTCTTTTCCTTTACAGCAGTTTTTGATTTGCCGTATTTCTTGTAAAAATTCTGTGCGTTCTTGGCGGGCGAATATTTAGGGTCGAGCGGTATCGTGACGGGGTTCCCGTCGTAGTAGCTGATGACTTCGACTGATCTGTCTCCCGGCCCGGGGACATGCAGGTTTGCCATGAGAAGTTCACCGTAAAGTCTGTATTTTTCCGAGTTTTCGGCTTTGTACAGATCCTCGTTAAGGCGCTGGGTCTTGAGCCTGAGCTTGTCGAGATGAGTTTTTATCACACGAAGCAGATCGTTTGAGCGCTGTTTTATCGTGTTTGATGTTTCTCTGTGGCTGAAAAAGTAGGCTGCGGCTTCACTGAGCGTATCGAAGTCCAGCCTTTTGCACCGACCCTCGAATGCGGAGAGTGATGTTATATGAAAATCCACAGGCTTGCCGCTGTCGTCTGTGTATACGACAGGTGACGCCTTGCCGCTGTCTATCGAATCTATTATTTCACGCAGTTTCGTGTAGCATGAATGAGAGTCGCCTGAGGCTGCTATCGTTTCAGCGAGCGCAGGAGAGAGGCCCTGTATCCCGGAAAGCACGCTTCGCTCCGGCTGTGACTGCCCGGCTGTGAGACGTTCCATGTCGGACTCTGTGATATCGAGAAACGGTTTCTTTTCCTGAGACGGCGGATACTGGTAGAGCTTGCCCGGCAGCACCTGTCTGGCTCTGTTGACGTCTATCGACACATGCTTGATGCTGTCTATTATCTTGCCGCTCGCCATATCGATGAGCAGTATATTACTGTGCTTGCCCATTATCTCTATTATCAGTTTCTTGTTGACGGAAAATCCGAGCTCATTGATTGTTTCCATCAGTATTTCTATTATGCGGTCGTTCTGGTACTGCAGGATATCAGTTATCCTGGCGGCGCTCAGATGCTTCCTGAGCACCATACAGAAAACAGGCGGGTTCACGGGATTTTCGGGGGTCTTGTCCACCAGATACGCGGCGGAATGATTGCCTGCTGAAGATATGAAAAGCCGCTGCTTTCCCTGTTTCGTATGTATTATGAATAAAAGCTGCTCAGGCTGGGGCTGGTATATTTTTTCTATTTTGCCCATGGAGAGCCTGTCTCGGAATTCTTTTGCAGCTGCATATGTTACGATGCCGTCAAAGGACATATTTGTTTCCTCCTTATGGATTTCATGTTATACTGGATAATAATATCATAGATAGAAAAGGAACGGGGCAAAAAATGATAAAAAGTATGACAGGGTTCGGACGTGGTGAATATTCAGATGGAAAGAGAAGCATAATCGCAGAGATCAAGACTGTGAATCACAGGTATTCTGACATAAACGTCAAAATGCCTAAACGCTACTCCTTTGCAGAAGAAAAAATAAGATCTGCAGCAAAGCAGAAGATAAAGCGCGGTAAAACGGAGATCTCGATCATGGTGGAAAACCTGACCGAAGACGATATGACTGTAAAACTCAATACGCTGATCGCAAAGCAGTACATAGACAATCTCAATGAACTGAAAAACACATATGAGCTCTACGGAGATGTCGATATAAAACTGATCGCATCTATGCCGGATGTCGTGAAAGCGATACCGGAGGTGGACGATGAGGAAGAAGTGATAAAGGCGATGGTCGAGGCTGTATCTGCTGCTGTGGAAAGCCTGGATGCGATGCGTGCTGTCGAGGGCGAAAAACTCAAGGAAGATCTGCTGATGCGCGGTGAGCTGATAAGAGATATAGTGAGGAATATAGAAGTGCGTGCGCCTCTCGTAGTAAAAGATTATACGGAGAAGCTGTACAACAGGATAAAAGAGCTCACAGACGGTGCTGTGGACGTGCCCGAAGACAGGATACTGATGGAAGCTGCAGTCTTTGCAGATAAATCGAATATCACAGAAGAACTCGTAAGACTTGACAGCCACATGATACAGCTCAGGAAGATACTTACGTCGGAAACGAGTCCTGTCGGAAAGAAGCTGGACTTCCTCGTACAGGAAATGAACAGGGAAGCGAACACGATAGGATCGAAATCAAATGATATGCAGATCACATCGCTCATGCTGGAAACGAAGAGTGAGATCGAAAAAATAAGAGAACAGGTGCAGAATATAGAATAGTGACAGCATCAAAATGCATGATACGATTTAGTTGCTGTATTTATTGTCTGAAGCGGAGCCGCATACGCAATTTTCTGAAAAAATGCGCGAGTTCGTTCCGATGAATGCGAAAATCAGGGCAACAATATTATGTCCCTAAAAATCTGAAAATGGTATAATTATCTGAAAGTCATGGTGGCGTGTACTAAAGCGGCATATGGCTTTAACGGGTAACGGGGTAAGAGCATCAAGCTAATGTTTTTTTAGGGAGGAATCATTATGAAAGTTAAGTATGAAGGAGGTCAGGTGCTGACTGATGTGGTGCCTGGTCTGAAAAAGACGAAATTTTCTCTTATGGGAATAATCTTTTTCATTTTCTGCGCGGTGAGCGGCGGAGCTTTCGGGATCGAGTCCATCATTCCTGCTTCAGGCCCGGGAGTGACACTCGTTCTGCTGATCGTCATACCGCTTATGTGGGCGCTGCCTATGGGGCTTTATGTATCGGAGCTGACGAATCTGGCGCCGGTAGACTCAGGTCCTTATGTATGGATGAAGATGGCATTCGGTGAATTCTGGGGATTCGTATTCGGACTCTGGATGGCAGTGGCATGGTATCTGACAGGTGCATCCTACATAGTACTGGCAACGGACTATATCAGCATGTACGTGGATCTCAGTCCTATGGCAAAACTCATCGTAAAATTCGCTATTATTCTCATATTTACTATAGTCAACCTTATCGGTATCCAGGAAGTGAATGTACTCAATACGATATTCACGTTCATCATCCTGGCAGCATTCCTTGCTGTAGGTATCGTTGGACTTGCTCACTGGGAGAACAATCCGTTCGATCCGTTCATGAATGTTGAGAGCGGTGCATTCTCCAGTCTTGGAGTCGGGATCGCTATAGGTGTATGGATGTTCTGCGGATACACAGCCATAGCGAATCTCGGAGGCGAGATCGAGAACCCTAAGATCATTCCGAAGGGAATGAAATGGTGTATCGTTGTCATGGTAGTGAGCTACATACTTCCTACGCTTGGCGGTATCGTATCTGTGGGACCTTGGTCAGAATGGGGCGACACTATCGACTACTCGACCGTACTTCGTACACATGTAGGCGAATGGGCAGGCGTTGCGTTCATGATCACAGCGGTGATATCACAGCTGGCTCTCGTAAACGCTACGACAGCGACTGCATCGAGATCATTCATGATCCTGGGAAAAGACCACTTATGCCCTAAGTTCCTGTCGACAGTGACTAAGAAAAGAAAGGTACCTGTCTGGCCGATACTGATACTGGCAGTACTCAACGCTATACTGGTAAATCTGGACTTTGAGATCCTGGTCATCATACTGTCACCGCTGCTCTTCGTATGCTATGTTGGATTTGCTGTCGCATTCCTCAAGCTGAGAAAGCTTTATCCGGTGGAAAAGAGAGGCGACCTCTACTATGTAAAGGGAAAAATCTCCCCTTACTATATCGTTATAGCGATGATGTTCATCGGACTGGTAGGCATACTGATGAACGGAACGGAATACTTCCTGCTTGGATATGTTCTTATCCTGTTCGCTCTGCTGATGTATATCATCTGCAAGAAGGTATATGGAGGACTTGCTGTGGAAAATCCTCAGCTATATCCTGTAAATCCTAAGACTGGCCTCGCAAAGGGAGACCTGATAAGATTCGCAAGGTTCTTCCTCATCTTCGGAGTTCTGTCATTTGGCGGTTCGCTGTTCCTCAGATGGTATGAAGGAGGCTGGGGTCACGATTACTATCTCGATCTGTATGGTTCAGGGCTCATGAGCAACTGGGAGCTGATGATATCGATACTGACATGGCTCGGAGCAGGAATGCTGGTGCTCAGCGTGATCCTCTGCCTGGTAGGAAAGAAGAGCGATCCTATTCCGGAAGACGATGAATAACGCGCACCTTGCCTCTCATCTGACAGATGAGAGGCGGATGATAATATTTGCCTTGAAGAACTGGTGAAACAGTGATATAATTATTGTTCAGAGTAAGCACAGAGACTAAGATTTTTCAGGAGCGTATATATGACAAAAGGCAAGCTGTTTGTGATTTCGGGACCTTCGGGTGCCGGTAAAGGGACTATCTGTAAAGAAGTACTGGATGCAGAAAGAAACATCAGAATGTCTGTTTCCATGACGACAAGAGCACCGCGAAAGGGAGAAGTAGACAAGATACACTATCATTTCGTGGACAAACCGGCTTTTGAGGCTTTGATAGAAGAAGACGGGTTCATGGAATATGCAAATGTGTACGGCAATTTTTACGGCACGCCTAAAAAGGATGTCATACAGTGGCTCGAAGATGGTATCGATGTGATACTTGAAATAGACGTGCAGGGGGCGCTTCAGGTAAAGAAGTCATACCCGGAGGGGGTATTTATATTCATACTGCCGCCGTCGATCGAAGAGCTGAAAAACAGAATAAAAGCCAGAGGCTCGGAGACAGAGGAAACCATGGCAAGAAGACTCGGGACTGCACTGCAGGAAATCTCACTCATAGATCAGTACGATTACAGAGTGATAAACGAGGATCTTGATGTAGCTATAAACCGTGTCAGAGCCATAATAACGGCAGAACAGTGCAAGCTGAACGATAGTGAAGTAGACAGGATTGTCAGAAGATACAAGGAGGAGTTATAATGTTATATCCATCGATTAACAAGATCAGAACGAAAGTGGACAGCAGATACACGCTGGTGATACTTGCCGCCAAGAGAGCAAGGGATATCATAGAAGGTATGCCTAAGCTTACAGAGGCAGATGTTGAAAAACCTGTATCCATAGCAGCAAATGAGATCGCTGAAGACCTTATAACTTACAGAGAGTCTATTGACGAATAGCGTTGTCTAAAATCAAGGCATAATGTCGTTTGCAACGAATGGTGCAGAGCCCCTTTTTGTGAGAGAATGATCATAGGTCGTTCTTTAAACAGGAAGGGGATTTGTTTTGAGCAAATTTATAGTAAAAAATATACATGGGACATTCGTGCTGGAAATGGGCGATATCCTTTATATGGAAAAGGAGCTGCGCAAGATAAAAGTTCATCTTGAAAGTTCGTGCATCGCAGAGAAAAAGTATGATACAGACAAAGACTGCATTGAATTTTACGGGAAAATGGAGGAAGTGATGAGCAGGCTTGACGAGCGTTTTCTGTACTGTCACAGGAGTTATATAATAAATATGGACAAGGTCGTCGTGATGACTGACAACACGATCTACCTGGAGGACAAGGCAGACATATATATGGGAAAAGAAACTTTTGCGCGAGCTTCCAGAGGCGTGAAGGAATATTTTGAAAAAAAGTTGTAAAAACCGTGCCTGAAAAACATGAAAAAGATTGTATTTACTAAAAGTTTATAGTAAAATGTTAGCTGGTCTCATTTTATTCGGGACTGATCGTATTTTATAGTTTGCACACGGCAGTATCACGGGAACCGGTGCCTTTCAAGGTTTTTCGGACATTTATGAAGGTTGTTCCCGGCAATAAACTGCAGTGGAAGAAAAAACCGAGAGGAGAAACAAAATGTCAGTAATTTCAATGAAACAGCTGCTGGAAGCAGGCGTGCACTTCGGACACCAGACCAGAAGATGGAACCCTAAGATGGCTCCTTATATCTTTACAGAAAGAAACGGTATCTATATCATAGACCTTCAGAAGACTGTAAAGAAAATAGATGAAGCATATGCTTTCATGAAGGAAGTTGCAGCAAGTGGTAAACCGGTTCTTTTCGTAGGAACTAAGAAGCAGGCTCAGGCTGCTATCCTGGACGAAGCAAAGAGATGTGACATGTACTATGTAAACCAGAGATGGTTAGGCGGAATGCTCACAAACTACAAGACTATTTCAGGAAGAATCAGAAGACTCAATGATATAAAGGCTATGGAAGAAGACGGAACTTTTGATAAGCTTTCAAAGAAAGAAGTCATCAAGCTCAGACTTGAGCTCGAAAAGCTTGAGAAGTTCTTAGGCGGCATCAAAGATATGAAGGGTATGCCAGGAGCTATTTTCGTAGTAGATCCTAAGAAAGAAAAGATCGCTGTAAAGGAAGCAAGGATCCTCGGGATCCCTGTTGTTGGTATCGTAGACACCAACTGCGACCCTGACGATGTTGACTATATCATTCCTGCAAATGACGATGCTATCAGAGCGGTCAAACTGATCGCAGGATGCATGGCTGACGCTATCATCGAGGCTAAGCAGGGCGAAAGCTTTGACGAAGGCGAAGAAGCAGGCTCAACTGATGCTGCAGAGGCGGAAGATGCAGTAGAAGTAGCAGAAGAAAAGGCAGATGCTGAATAGTAACTTGTGATTGAGGAGGGTAATATCATGGCTGTAACAGCTAAGATGGTAAAAGAACTGCGTGAAATGACAGGCGCAGGTATGATGGACTGCAAAAAAGCATTGGTTGAAACTGATGGGAATATCGAAGCTGCAGTTGATCTCTTAAAGGAAAAAGGTCTTGCAAAGGCTGCTAAAAAGGCAGGAAGAGTTGCTGCGATGGGACTGGTAAGAACAGCTGTCGCTGCTGACGGCAAGGCAGCAGCTATCGTAGAAGTAAATTCGGAAACAGACTTCGTTGCAAAGAATGAAGAATTCGTTACATTCGTAGATACTCTTGCAAAGATGGCTCTCGAAAACGATGCTGCAGATATGGATACATTCATGGCACTTCCTTATGGAGATGAAGGAACTGTTAAAGACGTTCTCACTAACAAGATAGCTACTATCGGCGAGAATATGAGCATCAGAAGATTTGAGAAGGTAACTGGCGAAACTGTCGTTTCATATATCCACGGCGGCAGGATCGGTGCTGTAGTTGCAGGTAATGTAGAAGCTGATGATGATGTGAAAGAAGCTTTGACTAACATAGCAATGCAGGTTGCTGCAATGAACCCGCAGTATGTAAGCAGAAATGACATTTCAGCAGAAGAACTTGCTAAAATGCATGATATAACACTTGAAAGCGCACTGAACGATCCGTTCACACTTCCTAAGCCAATCTTAAACGCTTTATTAGACAAAGCGGTAGATGGTGTCTGGGATGCTGAAGACGTTGCGATCTTAGAGGAAAAGAGAGCTGATAAGAAGTTCAATTTCAATTATCTGCCTAATTTTCTTTCAGAAGATGCAAAGGCTAAACTTGCGCAGATCGCTGTTGCGGACAAAGAATCGATTTCAGAAAACAAGATCTTCAAAGGCCTTGTTGATGGACGTGTTTCAAAGCAGTTAAAGGACATCTGCCTTCTGGACCAGACATATGTCAGAGCAGAAGATGGCAAGCAGACGGTTGCTCAGTACCTTGGAACAGTAAACAAGGATCTTGCTCTTGTTAACGTAGTCCGTTTCGAAGTCGGCGAAGGAATCGAGAAAAAAGAAGAAGACTTCGCAGCAGAAGTGGCAGCACAGCAGGCAGCAGCAGCTAAGAAATAACGGATCTTAAAAAAGAACGGCAGAAACCCCTGAAAGCATTGAATTTAGTGCCTCAGGGGTTTTTTAATGCTTATAAATCGTGAACACGTGATTTATCATAAATTACCGTATTTTCCGCTAAATTTGGGAAAAAATTTGGGAAAAACTTGGGAAAGCATCTTTTCCCAAGTGCCGTTTGAAACTTCTCTTCTTTCTTCAAAGAAAAAGGTGAATTTCACATGTTTCTTCGATTTGGGAAAGATCGTGTTGTCCCAAATCTTGAAAAAATGTATTCCCAAAAATCGCCTGAAAGCGTGTATTTTCATATGTATTCAGGGACTTGAAAATAATTACATATGTTAATATAACTTATCATATTTTATCGCTATTTCCCTGGCAAAAATGGGAGTGTGATTTTTGTTTGCACATTTGCATGAAATCGGATCGCAGTATATGATGAAGAAAAATCAGGAAAGGATCGGTGGAGAGGATGATAAAGAAATACAGGATCAGGCTCACAGAAGATGAGCAGAACATCATAATAAACGGACTGCTGAACTGGAGGAACCAGCTTATCAAAGAGGGGAAATATACAACTGATGCGATAGATGATCTGCTTCTGAAGCTTCTTGACTAATCATAAGAGAAAGCACATATCAGCCTGAAAAGGGCAATACATAGCCATTCCAATACGGGAGTGGCTTTTTTTGTACCTGAAACAGGAGGATGATGAAATGAAAAAAGTAGGATTTACGATCGAGTTTGGAAAAACGGAAGATGAAAAGGAACGCGGTGAGAACTTCGTATCAGGGATAGAAGCTCTGGCCAGGATGACAGAAAAACGCTTTTCTGATGCAGTGCATGATGCAGGGCTGGAGTTCGATGCATATGTCGACGCCCTTGATGAGATCAGCACCCATACCGATGAAGGCGACTATGAGACAGCGGTGGAGCTCATCTATCTTCTTGCTCTGCTTCTTGATGAAGATGCGAAGGAGATGTTGGAAGGCGTGATCTATCCGGATGAAGAGGCAGCGAAAATATTCCTTGACTATTTCAATGAATATATCGCAGATGGATATGTGGTGGACAGGCTCCTGCAGGAGAGCGGGGCAGATGAAGAGCAAGGGGAGATCCGTGAGGATTTCGCTGACAGCCTTGATGATGAGTACTGCTGCCTCAGGTCTGTGATAGACAGCAGGGAGGAGAGCCATGGAGAAGAGTAAAGTGATCGCTGTGTGCAATCAGAAAGGCGGCGTAGGCAAGACGACTACGGCGGTGAACCTGGGGATAGGCCTTGCGCGGGAAGGAAAGAAAGTGCTTCTCATCGATGCTGACCCGCAGGGGGATCTTACCACATGCCTTGGGTGGAAGAACGGTGATGCTCTGGATGTCACGCTGGGCACTCTCATGGAAAAGATCATAAAGGATGAGCATATCGTAAAAGGCGAAGGGATCCTGCACCACAAGGAAGGTGTGGATCTGATCCCTGCAAACCTTGAGCTTTCCTCGATGGAGATGAATCTTGTCAATGCCATGAGCAGAGAGCTTACACTGAAGAATTACCTCAGAGATGTGAAGCAGGATTATGATCATGTGCTCATAGACTGCATGCCGTCCCTTGGCATGATCACCATCAATGCTCTTGCAGCATCAGACAGTGTGGTCATACCGGTGCAGGCGCAGTATCTTCCTGCAAAGGGCATGACGCAGCTGGTGCAGACCATAAGCAAAGTGAAGAGAAATGTGCAGCCTGATTTAAAGATCGAAGGCATCGTGCTGACGCTGGTGGATGCAAGGACGAACCTTGCAAAAGATATCCGCAGTGCCCTGAAAAGAGAGTACGGATATCTGATGAAAGTGTATGACACGCAGATCCCGATCGCTGTAAAGGCGGCAGAAGTGAGCGCGATGGGAAAAAGCATATATTCCTATGATGCGGGAAGCAGCGTGGCGAAAACCTATGAGAAACTGACGAAGGAGGTGCTTTATGGCAGTGAGAAAAAGAGAGAACGAATTCGATCTTCCGAAGCTCGATGAATATTTCACCACGCAGGAGCAGAGGGACGATGCGAAGCTGAAGAAGATCCATGAAATACCGCTGGAGGAGATAGATGAGTTCCCGGATCATCCGTTCAAAGTGCTGGATGATGAAGACATGATGAACCTTGCAGAAAGTGTAAGGGAGCAGGGCATCATCACTCCGGCTACACTGAGAAAGAAGGATGATGGCCGGTATGAGATCCTCTCAGGACACAGGAGAAAGAGAGCATGCGAGCTTGCAGGATTAGACACCTTGCGTTCGGAAGTCGTGGAGATGGATCGTGATGCAGCAGTCATATTCATGGTGGACAGTAATCTGCAGCGAACGACGATACTGCCCAGCGAAAAAGCATTTTCATACAAGATGAGACTGGAGGCTATGAAAAGGCAGGGAAAGCGCTTGGATTTAACTTCGTCGCCAATGGCGACGAAGTTGCGTGGGATGAGATCCAACGAACAACTGGCTGAAATTGTTGGAGAAGGAAAAGATAATATTCATCGGTATATCCGCCTTACCGAATTGATCCCGGAGCTTCTTGAAAAGGTGGACAAGGGTGAGATCGCACTGAGACCTGCGGTGGATATCTCCTATCTTCCGGAGGATATCCAAAGATCGCTCCTTGATACCATAGAGATGGAACAGTGTACTCCGTCCTATGCACAGACAAGGCGTATGCGTACGCTTCTGGCAGAGGGCAAACTTACAGATGAGGCCATTTATGCCAT
>CAKQIZ010000018.1 GCA_934247125.1 uncultured Clostridia bacterium | reverse complement strand
ATCCAGATGATTGGAGAAAATATACGAGAAGCAGTTTATTGCGATTCAAAGGAAGCCAGGGGGAAAATGCTGCTGGCAAGTCTGATAGCCGGCATATGTTTTGGGAATTCCGATATAGCAGGGGTGCACTGCATGGGAGAAGCGATGGGAGGGTTATATGATATGCCGCACGGCCTGTCTATGGCCATAATGCTTCCTCATGTGATGGAGTACAATTACGTTGCGTGTATAGATAAATTTGCCAGAATTGCAGATGCGCTAGGTGAAAACACTGAAGGGCTGGATAAAAGGGCAGCGGCACATAAAGCCGTCGATGCTGTATATAAACTGAATAAGGATCTGCAGATCCCGACCTTTATGCAGGCGGGCGGGAGACGGGAAGATATACAGGAACTTGCAGAACGATCTGCGGTAAATGTTTCTGTAGACAGCAATCCCCGCAAGGCAGATACGGAAGCATTCAGAAAAATGTTTGAAAATGCTATTGCATTGTAACTATAAGATTTGTCAGATATCATCCTTTTTAAGGCTGCGCGCCGGAACGATCTCCCCGGTTACGCAGTCTTTTTTAGTGGAAAGCATGGTGCGTCTATGGTAAAATCAAAATAAAAACTACAGGGAGAAAATATATGTTATCAGGTAAACAGAGAAGTTATCTAAAAAAAATGGCTCATGAGCTGGATCCGACGGTATATATCGGAAAATCCGGCCTTACGGAGAATATAAAAAAGGAAATGCTCACAGGTTTTGAAGCCAGAGAGCTCGTAAAGGTAAAGCTGCAGGAAGGCTGTACGCTCGACCCTAAGGAAGTGGCTAATCAGCTGGCAGACGAGCTTGACGCCGAGTTCGTACAGGCCATAGGAAGAAAGTTCGTGCTTTACAGAGAATCAAAGGATAACAAGAAGATAGAACTGCCGCGCGTATAGTGGGGAGCAGCCGGACACAGCTTTGAAGGTGGCCGGAGAGCAAAAGAGACATAAGAAAAGAGGAGCGGGATAAAATGAAATACAGACTTGCGGTCTTCGATCTGGACGGAACTATACTGGATACGCTGGAGGATCTTGCTGACAGCACAAATCATGCTCTTGCAGTGAACGGACTCCCCGGGAGGAGCATCGACGAGGTGAGACAGTTTGTCGGCAACGGGATACGCAATCTCATTGAAAGGGCAGTGCCGGAAGGCGCCGGAGAGGAACTTACAGACACGGTTTTCAGTGAGTTCAGGGAATATTACGGCATACACTGCTTCGATAAGACAAGGCCGTATGAAGGCATGCTCGAATGCATGGAAAAGATCCGCAGAGGCGGCATGCAGGTGGCAGTCGTTTCGAACAAGGCGGACTTTGCGGTGCAGGAGCTGTGTGAGCGGTTTTTTGCAGGGCTTTCGGATATCTCTGTCGGTGAGAGAGAAGGCGTCAGAAGAAAGCCGTATCCGGACAGCGTGCTGCACGTGCTCGATTCACTTGGAGTGAAAAAGGAAGACGCTGTATATATCGGTGATTCGGAGGTCGATATAAAGACTGCGGCGAATGCAGGTATAGACGAGATAGCAGTAGAGTGGGGATTCCGCGACAGCGAATATCTAAGGGCTCAGGGCGCAAAAGTACTGGCGAAGACACCTGCAGAGCTTTACACTCTGCTCAAACGGGATGCATGAACAGCGCATACGAACAGGTACAGTGATATCATACAGGAGGGAATATGTTAACGAAAATAGCTGACAATATATATAAAAAGGTAGTGCCGCTGCCGAACAATCCGCTGAGAGAGATCAACGCATACATAATAACCGGCGAGAAGCCGGGAGACAAGAGTCTGCTGATCGATACAGGGTTCAACAGGCCGGAATGCGAAGAGGCGCTGCAGAGCGCTTTTGACGAGCTTAAGATAGACAAGGTGGATGTGTTCATCACGCATCTGCATTCGGATCACTGCGGTCTTGTACCTAAATTCGCAAAGAAAGACAGCGTCATCTATTCGGGAGAAACAGACGGAGAACTGATGAATTTTGAAGCGGGAAACCTCTACTGGGCGATACTGGACGATATGTTCCTCAAATTCGGATTCCCGAAGGCTGAGTTCGGAAGGAACACCGACATACATCCGGGAAGAAAGTACGTGCATGATTCGAAGATAGACTTTACATATGTGAACGAAGGTGATGTGCTGGAGTATGGCGGCTATAAGCTGAAAGCGATACTCACGCCCGGGCATACGCCCGGGCACATGTGCCTGTACGATGAAGACAGGAAGATATTTTTCTGCGGAGATCATATCCTCGGCACGATCACACCTAATATCACTATCGAGCTTGGGGCGGACAACCCGCTGCAGTCTTATCTGGACAGCCTTGCGAAGGTGGAAAAGCTCGACGTGGATCTGCTGCTGCCGGCCCATGGCACGCATGTGGAGGACATGTATGCGAGGATAAAAGAGCTTTACCGGCACCACGAAGACAGGCTCGCTGAAGCGGAATATATCCTGGGTGACGAATGGAAGACACCATATGAGGTGGCCAGGGACATGACATGGGAGATAGACTGCAGGAACTGGGATGAATTCCCCGCACCTCAGAAATGGTTCGCGACAGGCGAGGCGATATCACATCTGCAGTACATGTACTGCTCAGGCAGGATCATGCGAGATGAAATAGACGATAGATATCATTATCATAAAAAGGCAGAATAGAGGAACTTATGACAGCAAGCACAACAGGCAGGATTTTTATTACAGGAGACAAGCACGGTTCGACACTTCCTTTTTTCGGGCTTCATGAAAAGGGCGAGATGCGTGAGACCGATGTGCTCATGATCGCGGGTGATGCAGGCTACGTCTGGAATGATGACTATGTATACAAGCTCGAGACACTGCAGCAGCTTTTCCCGGGGACAATAGCGTTCGTCGACGGAAATCATGAGAACCATGCACTGCTCGGCAGAATGGAAGTCACGAAATGGAACGGCGGCAGAGTGCACAGAGCCGGCGAACGTGTGTATCACCTTATGCGCGGTGAGCTTTTTTCGATATACGGCAGTAACATATTCACGTTTGGCGGAGCCAGATCGAACGATATCGACAGACGTACGGAGGGTGAGAGCTGGTGGAGAGAGGAAGAACCGGATGCCGAGGAAACGGAATACGGCAGAAGACAGCTGCTGGACAACCTCGACCGTATAGATTACGTTATCACTCACGAGACACCGAGCTTTGCAAGAGGCTCCATTTCGCGTTTCAAGGAGATAGAGGCGGACTATCATCTTCCGGGCATACTGGATGAATGGTATGAGAAAATCTCGAACGGAAAGCGCTTCAAAAAATGGTATTTCGGGCATATGCATGTGGATCAGCAGATCATACCGGATCTGCGTGCGATACACAACGACATACTGGTACTTGGCGAGGAAACGCAGATCAGATGGGTATGATATCCGAATTTTGTTACAGAATTCGTATTTCTGCACAATAAGAAGGTCGAAACACAAAAACATTGCACGTTAATTAGTACATATACCATATACTTCTCACGAGGTGTATGGTATATTTAACATACGGTTAACATGAATGATAATTTTGGAAGGAGGCGTATTTATGGCCGCTAAATCATGCTCATCTTTTATCATAGCAGGTTCAGAGACAAAGACGGGCGACATAATATTTGCCAAGAACAGCGACAGACCATTTAATGAATCACAGCCACTGATATATTATCCTGCACAGGATCATCCTGAAGGAACATTTACAGAATGCTCTTTTATAAAGATCCCGCAGGTGAGGCATACATATGCGTGCATAGGTTCAAAGCCTCATTTCTTCTGGGGATTCGAGCACGGCATCAATGAGTTCGGCCTTATGATAGGCAACGAGCAGGTATCAGGCCGCGAGATCCCGGAAAGAAGATGGGGACTGATCGGTATGGATATCCTCAGACTCGCACTGGAAAGAGCGAAGACTGCAAGAGAAGCTATCGAAGTCATTGACGAGCTCCTCACGACTATAGGCACAGGCGGAGCACCGGGACACAGGATCACGCCGTTCAACAGCAACTTCATCGTTTCTGACCCTAACGAATCATTCACTTTCGAATCGCATCAGAGAAAATGGGCAGCAAAGAAGGTCGATCGATATGCATACATAGGAAACTGTTATTCTATCCAGGAGGACTATGACCTGATCGCAGACGAAGCTGTAGAAGAGGCCTGTGAAAAGGGCTGGTGGCATCCGGAAGTACCGTTCAATCCTGCAAAGGCATGGACTGTTGACGAGCTCATGTATGATGAATCAGAAGGCTTTGTCAGATGGGCAAGAGTGGGAAGACTTATTTCGGATAAAGTAAATTCAGGACACAAGATGGATATAAGAGATGCTATGAGCATCCTCAGAGATCACTATGACGGAGTGCCTGAGCTCCAGTCGATATTCAGTAAAGCTGCAAACAAGACATGTTCGATCTGTACACATCCGGGCGGCGTAGGCTATGGGTGTGCATCGGCAGCGAGTACTGTAACTGTGCTGAGAAAAGACGTTCCGGATGAACTGAGATTCACATACTGGGGAAGCATGGCGCCACCGTGCTGCTCGATATTCAGACCTTACTACAATATCGGATTCCTTCCTGACGATCTGCAGCATGCGCATGCGCTTTACAGACCTCAGGATCAGTGGTGGCAGTTCATCGAACTCGAAAGATATATCGCACTGAACTACGAGAAATTCGCGCCTAAAGTAAAAGAAGAATTCCACAGGATGGAAGAGGAATTCATACAGCAGGCAGAATATGTAGAAAGCTCATACAACGGAGACATCAGCAAGCTGAGAGATTTCTCCGCAGAAGCTACGAAGAGAAGTTCGGACAAAGCTGTCGAGCTCACAAATGAGATCAAGAGCAGGCTGGTGACAAAGGATATAGACAGGATGCTCCTGAAATACTTCACTGAAGCATCTGACGAATGCGGCATGGACTACGACAAGAGCATCATCAAATAGCTGCCGCGCTCATGATCCGGTAAATAAATAGATGTATTTGAATGATCTGAATTCGGATACCCCAAATGAATATTATGCATACCGCAGTGCTGATGTCGGGCAATACTTATGATATATGCCTGATGTCAGCACTGTGGTTTTTTGTTTTTTGCAAAGGGTCAAATCAGCAAAATTGCATGTATAATCTTTGCCCTTTTGTGTTATAATAGAAAAAGTGTGTAAATTTGCAGAAAAATGTCAAGTTATAGTTTCATACTATTTAATATTTTAGGAGAAGTAATAATGTCTAAGGAAAAAAAGGAAAGAGAGATCATTGAGATCAATGAGAAGCCGCCTGTCGGCAAATGGATCCCACTGAGTATCCAGCATACATTTGCGATGTTCAGTGCATCCGTGCTGGTTCCGGTGCTGTTCGGGATACCGGCTTCGATCGTTCTGCTGATGAACGGGATAGGCACGCTGCTGTTTATTCTTATCACAAAGGGCAGATCGCCGGCATACCTCGGTTCGAGTTTTGCATTCCTGTCGCCGGGATTCATCGTTATCGGAAGCATGGGATATCAGTATTGTCTGGGCGGATTCATCTGTGCGGGTGCGATATTCTGTATAGTTGCGATAATCATAAAGTTCGCAGGTGTAAACTGGATCGATGCGGTACTTCCGCCTGCTGCAATGGGTCCTATAGTTGCACTGATAGGTCTTGAACTGGCAGGTTCGGCAGCAAGCACAGGAGGCATCATCAGCTCAGAAGGAGCGTCGATAGATCCTAAATTCGTATTCGTGTTCGTGTTCACACTGGCTCTGGCTGTCATAGGACAGGTAGTGTTCAGAGGCTTTGCGGCAGCGATAGCTATCCTGATCGCGATAGTTTCAGGCTATGTGCTCGCTATGATAATGGGCCTTGTGGATTTCAGCACAGTTACAGAAGCGAGTGTGTTCGCAATGCCGGCATTCATGGCGCCTAAGTTCAATCTTGGAGCTATCATCATAATAATACCGGCATCGCTTACAGTCATTTCGGAACACATCTCGCATCAGATCGTAACGAGCGAGATCGTAGGAAGAGATCTTCTCAGAGATCCGGGTCTTCACCGTTCACTGTTTTCAGACGGATTATCAACGATGCTGTCAGGTCTCTGCGGTTCGGTCCCTACTACTACATACGGTGAAAATATCGGCGTTATGGCAGTTACAAAAGTTTACAGTGTATGGGTAATAGGCGGAGCAGCTGTATTTTCCATCCTGCTTTCATTCTTCGGACAGGTAAGTGCGCTTATCAGCACTATCCCGGGACCGGTAATGGGAGGCATCAGCTTCCTGCTGTATGGCATGATCGCTGCGTCAGGTATCAGACTTCTCGTCGATAAGAAGGTGGATTACTCCAAGCCGAGAAATCTTGCGATGACAGCGGTAGTCTTCGTAGTCGGGCTTTCGGGAGCATCGATCCAGATAGGTGAGGTGCAGCTCACAGGTATGTGCCTTGCTACGATCGTAGGTATCGTGATGGGACTTCTTATGTTCATCATAGACAAATGCGGATGGGCAAACGATACAGAATAACAGATAACACGCGTGCCTGTCCGTGAAACCCATGAAAAGCAGGTGTGCGGGATCTTTGCATAAAAATCATATACCGCATGAAAATGCGTAAATAAAAGACAGTAAAGCATGCAGTCAGTGTCATGGAAAGTATGGACCGGCGGCATGCTTTTTTCATACATCACAGGGTTACAATGTATGCTTTTTTGGTATATAATAGACAAAGCCGGGTCTGCCGTGATGTCTGAATGAGAGCATGCACAGGCGGCAGCGGTATTGACTACAGATACAGGAGAGAAAAAATGAAGCAGATCAGACTGCTGTGGATGATAATAAAAAGATGTCATGCGGACAAGGTGCTGTATGCGTTCGTGATAAGCTACTTTGTATCGGCTTTTGTGGTGACGCTCGTCGAACCGGGGATCAGCAGATACGGGGAAGGACTGTGGTACTGCTTCGTTGCGTGCACGACGATAGGGTTCGGCGATTTTGCGGCGGTGACGCTGATAGGGCGCATAGTCACGGTGTACATAGCACTGTGCCAGATACTGCTTGTCGCGATACTGCCGGGCATCATGGTGACGTATTACATGGAAGTGATACACAGGCGTGAGAAGGAGTCCCTGACGATGTTCATGGACAAGCTGGAGAGGCTGCCCGAACTTTCAAGGGAAGAGCTGGAGCAGATAGCCGAAAAGGTCAGGAAGATCAGGTGAGGAGAAGCGTAGGATATGAGTAAAAGCAAGACAGGAAAAATATTGATGTTCGGAGTTTTTGCGCTCGTGCTGGGTGCAGCTGCAGGCGCTGTGGTATGGATAATATTGAGCCTTGCGAATCTTGGCATCGTGCTGCTGTGGGATCTGCTGCCGGAAGCGATCGGAGTGACTGCGGAGCCGGGGAGACTCGGGTTCGTTATTTACAGCCTGTGCATATGCATTGCGGGCGGCGTGATCATTGGCCTGTGGCAGAGAAAAAACGGTATACTTCCTGATGAGACCGAGCAGGTGATGGGCAGGATAAAGCGCAGTGGTTCATATCCTTATAACAGGATCCATATTCTTGTGATTTCTGCACTGCTGCCTATAATCTTCGGAGGAACGATCGGACCGGAAGCAGGGCTTATAGGAGTGATAGCAGCGATTTGCTGTCTGGTCGGAGATATACTGAAATACAAAGGCGATGAGGTGGCTGCACTTGCCGAAGCCGGGATGGCGGCTGCTGTCGGTGCGATATTCAATGCGCCGCTTTTCGGTATCGCGGACAATCTCGAATCGGTCAGAGGCAAGGGCAGGAACAGAAAGAGACTGGTGAGCAAAAAGGCCCGAGTGTTCATATATGTGATGGGAGTCATAGGCGGGATGAGCGTGATGATGCTGCTCAGCAAAGTCTTTGGCGGCGGCAGTGGTCTGCCGCGATTCGATGCACGCCATGCGATGGGACTGGATCAGTGGAAATGGTTCGTGCCTATGCTCGTGCTCAGCGTGCTGTTCGGGCTGTATTATCTGCTCATGAGATATATGACGAGGTCGATAGGAACTCTGCTTGAAAAATACAGAGTGATAAGCTGTGTGATAGCAGGCACCGTGGCAGCGATCGTGACTTCGCTGGCCCCGTTCACTGCTTTTTCCGGAGAAGAAGGGATGTCGCAGCTTATGGAGAACTGGCAGACAGTCTCGCCGGCGGTGCTCGTTGCGGCTGCAGTGCTGAAGCTGTTTACGGTAAATGTGTGTATTGATCTCGGATGGAGAGGCGGCAGCATATTCCCGCTGATCTTTTCGGGAGTGGCGGCAGGATACGCTTTCGCGTCGCTCGCAGGAATGGATGGGGCATTTGCCGTGGCTGTGTTCTGCGCAGGGATCTACTCGTACGTGAACAGGAAGCCTGTTTCGGTGATAATGATACTGCTGATGTGCTTCCCTGTGACGTACATACTGCCGATAGCTGCAGCGTCCTTTGCAGCATCGTTCATACCGGCACCGAAAGTGCTGCTGAGAAGTGATAAGGCGGAGTAGGCATCGATATACTAAATTGACAGATATATTAATATGTATGATTTCTGTTCATGATATGTAAAAAATTTCAGATTTATGGTATATTATGTATATCAATAAGTTACCGGAGGCGATTCGCAGATGAGCAGAAAATTCATACTAAACCTCGACTATGCCCTGATCCAGGGTACGTACTGGGGATTCTACATAGTGACAGGGATCTTTGTGTCGGTCTATATGCTGGGGAAAGGATATTCCAATACTTCCATCGGTATAGTGATCGCACTGGGGAATATCCTGTCTGTTTTTGTGCAGACGATCCTTGCCGATATAACAGACAGAGCGGAGAATCTAAATGATATTTCGGTGATAAAGATACTGCTGGTGGTGCTGTTCGTGCTGACTGGCGGTGTGCTGTTGACAGGAACGAAATCGATGCTGATGACTGTGGTATATACAGTACTCATCGTAGTGCATACCGCGCTGCATCCGTTCGTCAACGCACTGAGTTTCACGCTCAGCGAAGGCGGAGATCACGTCAGTTTCGGGATCGGCAGGAGCATGGGTTCACTGGTTGCGGCAGTGCTTGGGCTCGTCATGGGATATATGGTTTCGGATCATGGCGTTGATGTGATCATGATAACTGGACTGGTGCTGCTTGCAGTTATGGAAGCGGTGATGCTGATGACCGGGAGGCATTATCGGAAGATGTGCGTTGAGGGGAGATCTTTACCGGGAAATGCCGGCGGGGCAGGCGATGTAGCGGCTGCAGGCGGCAGTGCCGGTGTTGTGGATACTGATCGCGTCACGGACGGTGCTGGCAGCACGGCTCGTGCTGCTGACAGCGGCACGGACGACTTGCAGATCGGGTTTGGTGAGTTCATTTCGGGGAACAAGGTGTTCATGCTGCTGAGTACTGGTGTTGTAGCTCTGTTTTTCGGGAATGTGATACTCGAGAATTTCACGATCCAGATCGTCGACAGCATCGGCGGGGATACTGAGCAGATGGGTATGGTCGTGTTCGTGATGGCTATGCTGGAAATGCCTGCAATGCTGTTTTTTGACAGGCTCAGGAGAAGATTTTCATACATACTGCTTCTTAGAGTATCTGCGGTATTCTTTGCGATAAAGATAATAATGATATGGCTGGCGCCTTCGATGACATTCATATATCTGGCACAGGTGAACCAGGTGCTGGGATACGGTCTGATGTTCCCTGCTATGGTCGGATTCATCGATGATATCATGTCAAAAGGCGAGGCAGTCAGAGGGCAGGCCGTGTTCACGACTGCGATCACTGTCGGTAACGTGATCGGCTGCGTGTTCGGGGGCAGGATACTCGATATCGCTTCGGTAAGGACGCTGCTTTTCATCAGTTCGATCATCACTGTCTCAGGTACGCTCGTGATCTGTGCAGCTGTAAATCATGTAAAGCACAGGAACTGATATAGAGAATCATATATACCTTTCGATCAGGATATAGGTCCTGTCTTTTCTGGTCTGTCCGCCTATTTCACGCAGATAGGCCTTACCCTTTCCTCGAAGAACGAGCTTGTCACCCTGCTCGACTTTCGCATCGGGCTTTTCTGTCTGCATGCTGTTGACGAATACGAGACCGGATCGGATGGCTTCGGCGGCTTTTGCACGTGAAAGACGGAACGCCGATGATATCACGTTGTCGAGGCGCAGAGAAGCGACCGTATCTTTTATCATTTCAGTGTGTGCCTCGGGTATGTGGAGCTGATCGATCGTCAGAGCTTCGGTCGTCAGAGCTGTGCGGCCGGCTTTATCATAATTCGCGAGTATGAAATCGCTGATATCATCCATGATTATTATGTCGGCGCCGTTTTCATGCACCAGGATGTCGCCGGTCATCTCACGTCTGATGCCGAGACCTGTCAGTGAGCCCAGGTAATCGCGGTGAGTTAGCCTGCGGCTGCCTTCGCGTGCTGTGATACGTATGACCGATACCGGACAGTCGGACACATCTGCATAATCAGGCAGAAAACATGCGACCGTGCGTTCTGCATCATCGTATCCTCCGTAAAAGACGTATCGCACGTCACCGCCGCCTGTCAGATCCCTGCAGAGCTTTTCTGCAAGAGATCTCTGGCGCAGGTCGAGGAAATTCGAGCATGTCATCCGGTACTGCGAAAGGCACTGGTCGAATTTGTCCTCTATATTTGCAAGCATTATCTTATCTTCTTTGGTCATTTCCATAATTTGATGCCACTCTTTCTTTTTTATCTGACGCGCCGGAGCAGTACAGCACCCGGACGCATTTCACTTACTTTAATTATAGGAGAGCGGGAGCCGGAGCGCAACTTTTTCTTTGTCATTTTTCTGAAGGCTTCTGTGTGATCTTCGTTCCGAGGTTTTATGCAAAAGCGCAGAGCGCAGGCAATAAGAGCCGGATGTCAGATTCGTAACTAGAAGTAAATGGGTAAAAAATGCGGTGCTGGATATTAAAAACGTATTTTATGTTTTTAATATTGAATATTTCTTAGATATGTGGCACAATATAAAATGTAATAACGAATATGTTGAAATTAAGAGGTGAAAAAATGCGATTGTTAAAAATAATCATACAAAATATGCCACGTTTTAAGGGTGATATAGATATTGACTTTATTACTAAACAGAGAGTAGCGGAGGACGATAAAGAGAAACTGTTTAATGTTTTTTCTAATAATAAGACTAGCATTTATACAAATCAGGCAATTTCCTTTATAGGCCTGAATGCTTCTGGAAAAACTACAATATTGAAAGTGATTTCCTTTGTTATAAATTTACTTAATAACGAGGCTCTTAATAATATTGAATCTAAAGAGATTTTAAATGATTTAGCAGAGAATGAAAAAGTTAAGATTATTAGCATCTTTTATAACGATAATTGTATCTATAAGCTTGAAACAGTGATAGAAAAAAGAATAAATAAGGTTGATAATGAAGAAAAATTCATCATTGCAGAAGAGAGACTTTGGGAAAAGGATACTAATAAAGTAAAAACAAAAAAGAGTTTATTTGATTTTAATGATTCGGAGATACGGATTGAAAGAGACGAAAAAGAACAATTCCTATTAAATGATGTCAGTGTAATGATTGCAATAAATAAAGAAAAACAATCGAATTTTCCTTTAAGAGATATGCTGATGTGGACAAATCATAATATGTTAAATGTTATTGGAAAATTTCCAAAAGAGTTGCTTACTTTTTTAGATCCTAGTATTGAATATTTTAAATGTAATTTGAAAAAAAAGCCAGCAGATATTCGCCTGAAATTTTATGCATCAGAAGAAATCATACTCAATAGACCGAGTGATATAGAAAAATATCTTTCATCAGGTACTATAAAAGGAATTAGTGTTTTTATGAATGCGCTTCTTTGTTTTATAGAAGGAGGATACTTAATTGTTGATGAGCTGGAAAATCACTTTAATGAAGAAATTGCAACTACATTAGTTCGATTTTTTATGAATCCAAATGTAAATAAGAATGGTGCTACTTTAATTTATTCTACTCATTATTCGGAGCTGTTAGATGAGTATGAAAGAAACGATTGTATTTATATTGTTAGAAATAGAGATGGAATATATGCTGAGAATCTTTCACTTATCTTAAAGCGAAATGATATTAAGAAGAGCGAAGCATATGAAAGTGGGTTTTTAGAAGGTACAGTTCCTGTGTATGAAGCATATATGGCATTAAAAAAAGTCCTTTCTAGCGCAAGAATAGAGGAGGATGAAGAAGATAATGGCTAAATATACAGCTTGTATTTGTGAAGGGGGAGCAGAGACTGCGATACTGAATTTGTTGTTGAATCAAAATAAATTGATATTTACAAGAGATGAATTACTTGAAGGCGAAATACTTAAAACGAGAAAGGGAAAAGATTTCGAACAGCGCTATTTAAAAAAGGATTTTGCAGGTAAGATAACAGTATATAGAATACTTGATTCGAGAAGGGAAAATTTTAAGATAAGCAGAGCATATCAACATAAAGTAGAAGTTGTAAATGTAATTACAGCACCAGAAATAGAAATGTTGATAATTTGCAATGAAGGAAAATACCAGGACTTTGAGAAGAAAAAGAATATGTCGCCAAGTGAATATTGCAAATCCGTTTTGAAAATGAAAAATGTTAAAAGTGTTTCATTTGTCAAGAAGTATTTTTCTGATATATCTGTGCTGGAAAAAAGCCTTCATGAATATAAGAGAGTATCGAAAGTACGTAAAAGTGAAAAAACAATATATGATTTATTGAAATCAATAGGTTCTAAAAATAAGAAAGAAGATTGAAACGGAGGAAATGATGATAAATGGAGAACTGAAGCGGGCGGGAAGCTATGCCGTACCGTATACAGCTGAGATAAAAGGCGGAGAAAAGACAGCGGTCATAGTCGCGCACGGATTTGCGAGCAGCAAGGAAAGTCCGACTGTCAAAATGCTGATGGAAAACCTGCCGAAGTACGGTATGGCTGTGATGGCACTCGATTTCCCGGCGCACGGTGCGAGTCCGGTGAACGGAGATCTTCTCACGGTGAAAAACTGCACCGCGGATCTCGCAGACGTGGAGAAGCATGTCAGGGAGCTGCTGCCGGAGGCTGAGGTCGGATATTTCGGATCGAGCTTCGGAGCATATATCACGCTGATATATCTGATGGAGCACGAGACAGAGGGCACAAAGGCATTCCTCAGGAGCACGGCGGTGAACATGTCGGAGTATTTTCTGGAACTTACAGCAGAAGAACGTGCTGCACTTGACGAGCACGGGTATTTCATACTCGATGACAGTGTGAGACCGGTGAAGATCACGGAGGAGTTCATAGAAGATCTGAAAGCTCACGACATAATGGCAGCCTTTGAGTGTAAGGGTCAGGAGCTGCTGATGATACACGGAAGCGAGGACGAGGATATCGCATACGACAGGGCGAAAGCATTCGCGGAGAAATACGATATAGATCTGGTGACGATCAGTGGCGGTGATCACAGGCTGTCGATACCGGGAGCACCGGAAAAAGTTCTGAGTGAAGCGATCGGATTTTTCGCAGGAGATCAGGAGACAAGATGAAGATACTTCTAACAGCTGTAAATGCAAAGTACATACATTCAAATCTTGCCGTATACAGCCTGGCGGCGTATGCAGCAGAACGCTTTGCAGAAGATGGATCGCGCCCGGAGATAGAGATCGCGGAATACACGATAAATCAGCCTGTCAGCAGGATAATCACGGACATTTACATGAAAAGACCTGATCTGATAATGTTCTCGTGCTATATCTGGAACCGCAGAGAGGTCGAAGAGATCGTTACGGATCTGGGAAAGGTGATGCCGGGTGTGGATATCTGGGCGGGAGGTCCGGAGGTGTCATTCGATGCTGACGACGTGCTCGAAAGGGTGCCGGCGTTGAAAGGTGTGATCTGCGGCGAAGGCGAGGAGATATTTTTTGAGCTCGCGAAAATATATCGGGATGTGGAGCTGCGTTCGGAGCGGCCGGATGACAGACGGCTGCAGGAGACAGCAGGGATCGTATTCAGGGACAGCAGAGGAGAGATAATAACGACGATGACGCATATGCCGATCGACCTGAACTGTGCGCCTTTTCCGTATGAAAGTCTGAGGGACTTCGAGAACAGGATGATATATTATGAGAGCAGCCGCGGATGCCCGTTCAGGTGCAGCTACTGTCTGTCATCGGTGGAAAAATCGCTGAGGTTCAGAGATCAGGCGCTGGTCGAGAAGGAACTCGGTTTTTTCCTGGAGCAAAATGTGCCTCAGGTGAAGTTCATCGACAGGACTTTCAACTGTGACCGGGAACGTGCACTGGAGATATGGAGATTCCTGAGGGACAACGACAACGGCATAACGAATTTTCACTTTGAAATAGCCGGAGACATAATGGATGAGGCACAGCTCGAGCTGCTGTCGGAGCTGAGGCCGGGACAGGTGCAGCTCGAGATAGGCGTGCAGTCGACAAATGAGAAAACGCTGGAAGAGATAAATCGTCCGATGGATTTCGAAAAGCTCGGTAGAGTGGTAGAGCGCATCAAGTCATCGGGGAATATCCACCTGCATCTCGATCTGATAGCCGGGCTGCCGTTCGAAGACTACGAAAGCTTCAGGGATTCGTTCGACGATGTGTTCGCACTGAGGCCGGAGCAGCTGCAGCTGGGATTCCTCAAGGTGCTGAAAGGATCGCCTATAGCAGGCAAATGCGAAGAATACGGTCTGAAATCCACGGAAGCGCCGCCGTACGAGGTGCTCGAAACGAAATGGATCTCGTTCGATGAGCTGATAAAGCTGAAAGGCGTGGAGGAGATGACGGAAGTGTACTACAACAGCGGGCAGTTCAGAAATACAGTGGAGATGCTTCTTGAACACTTTGACAGTCCGTTTGGATTTTTTGCAGAGCTCGCTTCGTGGTACGGCAGATCAGGAATGGAAATGCTCAGTTTTTCGAGGAATCAGAGATATGAGAACCTGCTTGGGTTTGGCATGGAGATCGTTTCTGACGAAGATGTGCAAAAGCTCAGAAATGCGATGATAATGGATTATTATCTTAGAGAAAATGTGAAGACGCGTCCCGCATTTCTCGGTGAGGACATGGTGGAAAAGAGATTTTCAAAGGAGTTTTACAGCAGGGAGGCGAGAGAGCACCGATACCTGAGCGGCGGGCGCTGCGATACCGATGATCCGAGGCTGCTGAGAAAGCTCACCCATATAGAAAAGATGGGCGATGATCACTATCTGTTCGATTATACGCGCCGTGATCCGATGAACAACAATGCGCGCATGATAAAGCTGCAGAGTATGAACGTCTTGCTTATCGACTGATCCCCCTTTGTGTGCTATGATAATAAGCAGAAGATCACAGATACAGAAGGGGGCATTTTCGATGGCGGGATCATTCGAAAAAAGACCGGAAAAACATATATGCGCAGCCCTGCTGGCACACGTCGATGCAGGCAAGACGACGCTGTCGGAGGCTCTGCTCTACAGGACGGGAGCGATAAGAAAGCTCGGCAGAGTAGATCACAGAGACGCATTTTTAGATACAGACTCACAGGAGAGAGAACGCGGCATAACCATATTTTCAAAGCAGGCGGAGATGAAATACGACGGTACGACGTTCATGCTGCTGGACACACCGGGTCATGTAGACTTTTCCGCAGAAATGGAAAGGACGCTGCAGGTGCTGGATATCGCGATACTGGTGATAAGCGGCAAGGATGGAGTCCAGGGGCATACGGCGACGCTGTGGAAGCTCATGGAAAAATACAGGCTGCCTGTTTTTATTTTTGTAAACAAAATGGATCTTGGCGGCACGGACAGAGATGCGATAATGGCAGAGCTGCGACGAAGCCTGGGCAGCGGATGCATGGAGTTCGATGTGGAGCGCGATGCAGACTGGCAGGAGCGGATCGCAATGTGCGACGAAGCGCTGATAGAAGAATTTCTGGAAAACGGCAGCCTCGATGACAGCAGCATAGCCGCAGGTATCGCAAAGCGCAGGATATTCCCGTGCTGCTTCGGGTCTGCACTGAAGATGCAGGGTGTGGACGAGCTCATCGACATCATATCGCAGTTCAGTCTGCAGAAAATATATCCTGCACAGTTAGGTGCACGTGTATTCAAGATCAGCAGAGATCGTCAGGGGATGCGGCTGACTCACATGAAGATCACAGGCGGTACACTGAATGTAAAGGAGGCAGTCGTGACGGCGCATGCGGATGACGGCACGGACAGCGGCTCGGATGACAGTACCGAAAAGGTCGAGCAGATCAGGATATATTCAGGAGAAAAATACAGGACAGTCGACACGGTGCAGGCAGGCGATGTATGTGCAGTGACGGGACTGAAAAACACGTATGCAGGGCAGGGACTCGGATACGAGCAGGACACATCAGGGCCGCTGCTGGGATCGGTACTCTCCTATCAGGTGATACTGCCGGATGACGTCGATGTCCACGACGCACTCAGCAGACTCAGGATCCTTGAAGAAGAAGACCCTCAGCTCCATGTCGTATGGAACGAGCAGCTGCAGGAGATACAGATGCAGCTCATGGGCGAAGTTCAGACGGAGATACTGAAAAATATCATTTCGGAACGTTTCGGGTTCGATGTGCAGTTCGGACAGGGCTCGATAGCCTACAAGGAGACGATCGCAGCGCCTGTGTACGGTGCAGGACATTTCGAACCGCTCAGGCATTATGCAGAGGTTCATCTGCTGCTGGAGCCTGCAAAGCGCGGCAGCGGTCTGACTCTCGACACAGCGTGCAGCAGTGATGAGCTCGATACGAACTGGCAGCGTCTGATACTGACACATCTTGCGGAAAAGGAGCACACCGGTGTGCTTACAGGTTCTCCGCTGACAGATATGAAGATAACGCTAGTCGCCGGGCGGGCTCACCTCAAGCACACGGAAGGCGGTGACTTCAGGCAGGCGACGTACAGGGCGCTCAGGCAGGGACTCAGGAAAGCGCAGTCTGTGCTGCTGGAGCCGTGGTATGAATTCCGTCTCGAGGTGCCGCAGGACGCGACCGGACGGGCAATATCGGATATCCAGAGGATGAGCGGCAGCATCAGCGAGCCTGATCATCTGGGAGATACCGTGGCGCTTACAGGAAAGGCGCCGGTTTCCGAGATGAAGGACTATGCGGTGGACGTCGCATCTTATACGAAGGGGCACGGGCGTCTGAGCTGTTCGCTTTCGGGGTATGAGCAGTGCCATGACCAGGAACGTGTAATCGAAGCGGTCGGCTACGATCCGGATGCCGACCCGGAGAACACAGCTGATTCGGTATTCTGCAGTCATGGCGCAGGATTCAATGTGAAGTGGGATGAAGCTGACGTGCTCATGCACGTACAGCCGGAGCGAAAAGATACAAAGAACCTCAACGGAGCGGACAGCTGCGCCTTTACATATGAATGGTCAGGCGGCATGCCGGAAACTCCGCATACCGGAAAAAATCCGAAAAAACGCGGCAGAAAGAAAGGTCTCACCGAAGAGGAGGAGCTCGAGCGGATCTTTGAGATGACGTATGGCAAGCCGAAAAAGCGCACGGTCATACCTAAGAGGGAGATCCTTCCGGAGCATGAAAAGAAAAAGACGAAGCTCGCTGTCGTGATGGAGGAATATCTGCTTGTCGACGGGTATAATATAATTTTTGCGTGGGACGAGCTGAAGGCGCTGGCGAAGGTGAACATGGATTCCGCGAGGCAGGCGCTGATAGAGATACTGGCGAATTACCAGGGATATAAGAAATGCCATGTGATCGCGGTCTTCGACGCGTACAGGGTCAAGGGCGGAGAGCGTCACTACGAGCAGCATGATGGCGTCGAGGTCATCTATACGCAGGAGGCGGAGACGGCGGATATGTATATAGAAAAGGCTGCGCACAGGAAAAGCCGCGAGTACCATGTCAGGGTCGCGACGTCGGATAGGCTCGAGCAGCTGATAATAACGGGCGGCGGGGCTTTCAAGGTGTCGGCCGACGAGTTCAGGATGGAGATACAGCAGGCTGATCTTGAGATATCGAAGCTCATAGAGGAGCACAACAGGAAAAACAGGGAGGCAGGAAGCAACAGGATAGTGATACCGGAAAGCTGATCTTTGTGTGTGTCGAAAAAAGTCGAAATTTGTCGAGATAAAACACTTGTAAAAAAATTACAGGTGTTTTATTATATTGTTGAAAGGAAAATAATGTAATTTATGGCTAAAAATTCAATAGATGTGAGGCGTGTGGCTCATGCGGAAAAGGTGATGTACACGCAGGAGGAGGTCAGGCGATATATAGCTGAGATCAGGCTGATGATAACGGATTCAGAGGGCACTCTCAGCGACGAGGAGGCGATGGAACGGATAGAGGAGTTCGTGTTTTCACAGAAAAAGGCGGGCAGCTGCAGTCATCGCGAGAACCGTAAGATGATAGAGCGTATATTCCTGTCTCTAAGAAAGGAAATGGATATACTGCAGCCGTATATAGATGATAAGAGTATTTCGGAGATAATGGTCAACGGGAAGGACTGCATTTTTATCGAGAGAAACGGTATACCGGAGAGGCTGCCGCTGCAGTTCGATACAACGGATGATCTCGAGGAGCTGATACGGCGTATCGCATCCAGAGTCCACAGGGAGATAAACGAGCTGAATCCAATCGTGGATGCACGGCTGTCGGACGGTTCCAGAGTGAATGCGATATATCGGAATATAGCGCTGAACGGGCCGATACTGACGATAAGGAAGTTTCCGGAGAAGGTGATGGATATGGATGATCTGCTGAGGAACGGCACGGTGACAGAGGAAGAGGCGGAGTTTTTGAGGATCGCGGTCTCAGCCGGTTACAACTGTTTTGTTTGCGGAGGGACATCTTCCGGGAAAACGACGATGCTGAACGTGCTTTCGCAGTTTATACCGGAGCATGAGAGAGTCGTGGTGATCGAGGACTCTGCGGAGCTGCAGATAGATCAGGTCGAGAACATAGTGAGGCTGGAATGCAGGAATGCCAACGTACAGGGGAAAGGCGGCGTCGACATGTCACAGCTGGTGAAGGCAAGTCTGAGGCTCAGACCGGACAGGATAATCATAGGGGAAGTCAGAGGAAAGGAGGTGATGGACATGATACAGGCCATGAACACGGGGCATGACGGCAGTCTCAGCACAGGGCACGCAAACAGCATAGAAGGCATGCTGAAGCGGCTGGAGGCGATGTTCCTGCAGGCGGCCGATTTTCCTGTCGAAGCGATACGCAGTCAGATAACGGAGGGTATAGATATCATGATACACATGAGCAGGGCGAAAGACGGGAGCCGAAGCGTGACGGAGATATCGGAGCTGAAAGGTATGGAAAACGGAGAAATAGCGGTAAATCCTCTTTTCAGTAAAGGCAGCAGAGTCGAGGGGAGCAGTCTTATCCATCGTGAAAAACTGCAGCTTGCCGGCTATGAAGGGGAGCATCTGACGGAGGTGACGGCATGATAAAGGATTATTCTGTCTACGAGCTGTCGGGAAAGGAGAAGCTGCTGTTTTATTCAGCAGGATATGTGTGCATATTCATCATCACGTATCTGTTTTATCACAGCTTATGGATATCCGTACCGGCGGGGGTCGCGGTGCACTGGATCGAGCCGTATTTCAGCAGACGCATGGCGAAGCGCAGAAAGAACGAACTGAATGTGCAGTTCAAGGATCTGCTCTACTCGCTGTCTGCGTCTGTCGCATCGGGAAGGCAGATGGATGAAGCGCTGATAGAGGCCGAGGATGAGCTGTCGTCGATGTACGGCAGGGACGATCTGATAATGAAAGAGCTCAGGCATATGAGGATCAGTATGGTGGAGAACAAAGAAAGCGACAAAGTACTGCTCAGGGATCTTGCGGCAAGGAGCGGAAGCGAGGATATAAGTGATTTCGTGCAGGTGTATATAACGTGCAGGAACATGGGCGGAAATCTCGAAAAGATAATAGGCCATACGACGGAGATCCTGACTGACAAGATGAATATAGACAGGGAGATACGCACGATAACTTCGCAGAAAAAGGTAGAGGGAAGGCTGATATCCGCGATGCCGCTGATAATGCTGATGATGCTCAATATATTTTCATTTTCATATATCGAGCCGCTGTATACGACTCTGCAGGGAAGGGTCCTGATGACCGGTGCACTGGCAGCATCAGTTTATGGCGTGTATCTGATGGAGAAGATATCGGATATAAAGGTTTAGATGTGCTTGCGGCAGTATTTGGTATGTGATGTTTGCAGCAGCATATGGAGTATGTGAAGTAAATGAAGGCGAGTGATTTGAAAGGAATTTTTGATAAAAATAAAAAAGGCAAAAGTATTCAAAGTCCGCAGGGGAAACCGTGGAAAACGATGACTGCTGATGAAGCTGCGGCAAAAGCGAAGAAAAGCATCATCGCGGTGCTTGCTGCAGGTGCGCTGCTGGCTGCCGCGGACATGGCGTTTTCGGTGCAGGGTCAGTCTGCGGGAATCGTTGAATCAGGCGGCAGCATTTATATAGTCAGACCTGCAGACGATCAGGATCCGGATCATCTTGTGCTGAGGGCGAAGGTCTCTGACGGAGATAAAGTCATTGAAAAAAAGATAGATCTGACAATGGATCCATACGAGAAAGAAAGCAGTAAAGAAAAGCAGAATGAAGGAGATGGAGAGTCTGCCGGCAAAAGGAACCGCGAAGCGGTAGAAATGGAACTGAGAGGCATAGCTTCGGAGCTGAACAGCGATAAAGCTCTGAAAAGAGTAAAGCTGCCGGATTCGCTTGCGTCAGGTGAAAAGATATCGTGGGAGGTAGAAGAAAAATCTGATTCGAACAGCATGGCGATAATGGCAGTGACGGTACTGACTGCATTCTGTATCTACAGAAAAAGATTTTCAGCGCTGGAACAGCAGCGCAGGCTGCAGCGTGAATCCGTGATGAGGCAGCTGCCGGAATTCGTGAACAGGCTCGTGCTTCTTTTGAATGCGGGACTTGTGCTCACGAGCGCTTTTGAGAAATCGGTAGAAGAGAGCTTTGCGGAGGATAACAAGAAGGATGACTATTTTTACGGAAAGCTGCGCGAGATATATGTGCTCTGCACTACGACGAATGCGTCGATGCATGTCGAATTCAGGAAAATGGCAAAAGAAAGCGGGATAAGAGAGCTTATGAGGGTGTCTAATATAATAAGCGACAATATCAGAAAGGGCGTCGAGCTTACAGGGAAGCTGCAGGCTGAGAGTGAACTGCTGTGGATAAGCAGAAAGAAGAACTGTGAGGAAAAGGGGCGGCTTGCAGAGACAAAGCTGACACTGCCGCTGATGATATTTCTGATGGTGCTGATAATCATAACGGTAGCGCCGGCGCTTATGGAACTGTGATACCCGGGTATCAGGGAAAAGGAGGATAATATGAAAACGAAAACGATAAACTTGAGAAGCAAAAAGGGGATGGAGCTTGTGCAGGTGGCGATCTTAGTTGCTATCGCGGTGGCACTGGGTCTGATATTCAAGACGGAGATAACGGATTTTGTCAACAAAACTTTTGAAGGACTCAGTGATTTCAACTGATATGACAGATAAGGCAAAGCTTCGCAGAAGAAAGGGCAGCTACATAATGGAAGCGGCAGTCGTGCTTCCCGTGATAATTTTCGTGCTGATAACCATCGTGCTGATAGTTATGTTTTTTTACAGTCAGATGACGGAACGCAGCCGGCTTCACATCGCTATGAGGTGCGAAGCCGGGCTGGCTGCCGGAAGCACGGTATATGCAGACGATGGTGAGAGAGGCGCAGATACGGATGCGGAGATATACACTGAAAAAACAGTATCAGGAAGTGAGGCCAGCGGCAGGAAATACCTGATAATGAAGCACCGCGGCGTTTTGGATAAAAGGGGGATATTCGTCGTGGAGGGAAAATGTTCAGGAACCGATGGGGCGAGATATGTGCGGTATTACGATCTGATAAAGGGTATTGGGAATGAAGAATAATAAAAGAGGCAGCAGTGCGGTCTTTCTGATGGTGGTGCTTGCAGCGCTGATATCAGTGACGCTGGCACTTGTATATGGAGCAAGGGCAGAGTGTGTCAAAAGCAGAGCAGACGGCATCATAAATCTTGCAGGAGATTCAGTCATGTCTGAATATGACCGTGATATCCAGAAAGAATACGGTATTTTTCTCCTCAAAGGGGATGATGCCGCATTGAGCAAGAAGCTGCGAAGATATCTGGAGTATTCGTTTAAAAATATGAAAGACGTTGACATAGAAGCTGCAGAAGTATCAGGCAGCAGATTTTCGACATCCAATATCGATCCTGTAAAGGAGCAGATTTTGGAATATATGGAACTGGCAGTTGCTGAAGACGGGTTCGATATGTGGAAAGGCGGTACAGAGAGGGACGAGGATGAAAGCATTACAGAAGGCAGAAGCCTGAGACACGGTCCTACAGCTGTATCGCTGCCTTCCGCATCACTTCCGGACAAGAGCCTGACGGCACTGGCCGAGTCGTTGGCATCAGACATAAAGGATATAGACAAGGCGTTTGAAAAGGGGACGGATACATATCTGCTGAACAGATATATACTGACTCATTTCAACAGCAGGACATATAAAGCAAAGGAAGAGCATTTTTTCAACAGTGAAGCGGAATATATACTGGGAGGTGAGCTGACTGACAGGAAGAATGAAAAACGCGTGGAGATGGCACTAAAGGCGATGAGGTTCCCGCTCAATCTCGCTCATATATACAGCGATCCTGCCAAGAAGGCGGAAACGCTCGCTATGGCAGAGATACTTACACCGGGTGCCGCGGCGCCTGCGACTCAGGCACTGCTCGCGTCGACATGGGCGTATGCGGAGTCCGACAATGATGTGAAGCTGCTGTTGCAGGGCGGCAAAGTACCGGTGACAAAAGATGAAAGCACATGGGCGGTGGATCTTGACAGTGCGGTAGACGGGATAACACAGGGGATATTCAGACCGGATATTGAGAAAGGCTATGATTACAGTCAGTATCTGCAGGTACTGTTGTTTTTCAAAGATGAGAATGTGAAAGTAAGCAGGATCATGGATCTGATACAGATAAACACCAGGATGAAGTACGATGGCGATTTTCTTATCAATGAATGTTTTACAGGTATAAGTATAGATGTGAAGGTGAACGGTGTTGATTACAGTTATGAAAAAAAGTACTAAAGGGTTTTACACGCTGGAAGCGTCGATATTCCTTCCGTTCGTGATCCTCGCAGTGCTGTCGCTGGGGTATTTCATCAGGATAGAAGGCACCTGGGAGAACTGCATCCATGGTGCAGTCGATGAAAGCGCAGTCATCGCTGCGAGATCATGCAACGGCGTTGAGCCGTACCTGACAGCGGAAAAAGTAAGAAGCAGGATACTTGAGGATAATCCGAAGCTGGATGATATCGAAATAAGGAATGTCAGGATACTTTATTCGGATCTTCAGGGAGACAAGCTGATTTCATACAGGATCAGAGCAGGTCAGAAAATTTCATTTCCACTGGGATTCAGTAAGGATTTTGAGCTTGACTGCAGGATAAAATTCAGAGGGTTTGTAGGCAGAGAGTATCGTGGAGATCCGCTGGGGGCTTCAGGCCTTGAAACCGATGCGGCGAAGCAGCCGGTATGGTATTTTCCTCATTCCGGCAGGAAGTATCATAAGGAAAACTGCACATATGTAAAGGCTGCGGTTCATCCGGTGATACTTACGGAAAGTGTGAAGAAGAAATACAGCGCATGCAGGACGTGCAGATCGGGGAAGATCACAAATGGAAGCGTCGTATTCTGTTTTGAAAACAGCGGTACTTCGTATCATGACGGGACATGCAGGACGATCAGGCGCAAAAGCGCAGCAATAGATAAGACAGAAGCTGAAAAAAAGGGATACAGTCCATGCAGCAAATGCGGCGGAAGCTGATATGAGAGATATGACGGGTGAGAAAGAAGGGATCAAAATGTGGGAAAACAAGAATTTCAGAGTGAGACTCGAGGAAAATGCAATGCAGGATTTTGAGAAGGTGATGCTCACATCGGGTGAGTGCAATCTGTTCATACCGATGGGGTTCGTCAGTGAAAACGGCAGGGAATACGGCAGCTACAACTGCAGCGGATTTGCCCCGCTCAGCAGTTATCGCATCGAGCGTACGGAAGATGCACTTTATATACTGGAAAACGTGCTGATAATACTGAAAAGCGCGGTCGAATACTACATAGATCCGGCTAAAGTGACGGTGACGAGTGACACTGTTTTTTACAATAAGGACACGGGACAGATAAAGATCGCATACATTCCTCTGAGAGCAGAACGCATAAACCTGAGAAAAAACATAGTGAGCTTCATAGGCCAGCTTAAAATCGAGCTCTGCGACGGAAAGGAGAAATATCTGATAGAGGCAGCGAAATATATCTATTATCATAACTACTCTCTGCGCGAAATGATAAATAAGGCAGGTATGCTGAAAAGGCAGCTGTATATGGAGATCCACGGCGATGACAGGGCGTCATGACATGTGCGGTGAGACACGGATATATGGTTACTCTGCACATGTGACAGATGTTCACGGTGCAGAGGTTTTTTCTTTTGATAAAACATGTAGTATAATGTAAAATATATTTATCGTACATCTTGTCTGCAAAGTGTAATAAAGCTCTCGCCTGATTAATAGTATTTAATATACTACAGGAAGAGAGGAAAATGTGATGCAAAGAAGAAGGCAGTCCAGAAGAGGTTACAGAAGTGTGCAGAGGCACGGTGCGAAGCCGAATTTTATCCCGGTGATACTGATATTGTGCCTTTCAGTCGGATGCGGATATGCTACAGCTAAATATGTCGTGGATCCGGTAGTGAATTATGTGCCTCAGATCGCGGCGGGATCTGATATATCGGATCAGAACATTCAGAAACAGGATGGATCTGCAGCGTCAGACAAGGCAGATGCCGGGAAAGGCAGTAAAAGTAAAGCATCATCAGGAGTTGTGGAAGATGAAGCGGATGTAAAGGAAACCAAAGTCGCAGGATATGCAGTGCAGTACGGATGCTACTCCGGGAAATCGGCGGCTGAGGCTGCGATGTCTTCACTTGGGATTTCAGGCCTTCAGGTGGTGGAGCAGAACAAGATGTATAAGATCATAGGGGAAATATTCGACAGCAAGGATAAAGCAAAAGAAGCGCTGGGCTCGGCGGGAACGGACAATTCATTCGTTACGACTGTCTACAGGCAGGATGCAGAATGATCCTGCCGTCAGCATATTAAGAGAAAAGGAATGACTATATGATACCATTATCTACCAGGATGCGGCCTTCGAAACTGCAGGATTTCGTTGGACAAACTCATTTCATGTTTGAAGGCTCGCTGTTTTACAACTCCATAAAAAACAAGACGTTTGATTCTGCGATCTTTTTCGGTCCGTCAGGTACCGGCAAGACGACTCTTGCCAGGATAATAGCCAGTGAGATCGACAGCAGTTTTGTGGAGATAAACGCCTCTACTACAGGCACGAAGGAACTCAAGGTCATACTCGAGAATGCGTCGACGAGATTTTACGGTCTGCAGCAGGAGACGACATGTCTTTATGTGGACGAGGTCCACAGGTGGAACAAGCTGCAGCAGGATTCACTTCTCAAGGCTCTGGAGGAAGGTGTCATAAAATTTATAGGAAGTACTACGGAAAATCCGTATTTTTCGGTAAACAATGCTATCATAAGCCGTGTCAGGAACATATATGAGTTTAGAAGACTTGAAACCGGTGAGATATTCGGGATACTTAAAAGAACTCTTGAAGATACTGAAAAAGGATTCGGCGGGCTGCAGATAAAATATGATGAGGATGCACTGCGCATACTTGCAGACATGAGCAGCGGTGACTGCAGGATAGCGCTCGATACACTTGGTTTCATCGTCGATAACCTCAGCGAGGGAATGACTCTCGACAAGAAAATAGTGGGTGAAGCTATGCAGCAGCAGACTACTTTTTACGATAAGGAAGAAGACAAGTACAATCTGCTTTCGGCACTTCAAAAATCCGTGAGAGGGAGTGATCCTCACGCGGCGGTCCATTATCTTGCAAGACTGCTGGAGGGAGGCGCGGATATAGTGATGATAGGAAGGCGTCTGATGGTGATGGCCAGTGAAGATATAGGGATGGCATATCCGAGTGCGATATCTATAGTCACTTCATGTGTCCAGGCGGCACAGATGATCGGGCTGCCTGAAGCAAAAATAAATCTTGCCCAGGCGGTGGTATTGCTGGCATCATGTCCGAAATCAAATGCATCGAACGAGGCGCTCAACAGAGCGATCGCAGATCTCAGAAGCAGGAAGATCGATGATGTGCCGGCACACCTGATGGATTCTCATTACGGCGGTGCGGAGAAACTGGGCAGAGGACTCGATTACAAATATCCGCATGCATACGGAGGATATGTGACGCAGCAGTATCTGCCGGACAACCTTTACAGGGAAGGCGTAAAGTATTACATTCCTACGATGAACGGAAGTGAAGGGGCATTCAAAAAATATCTTGAGGAGCTGGAGAAGATAGATGAAAAAAATAATAAGGGCTGAGAACGCGGGGTTTTGCTTCGGCGTCAGACAGGCAATAGAAAAAGCGGAAAAAGCGGCAGAGGAAAACGAAGGAAATATTTTTTCGATGGGTCCGCTGATACATAATGAACGTGTGACGGACGATCTTGAGAATAAAGGGATAAAAATAGCTGAGTCCCTGGATGAAGTCGGAGAAGGCGATATCGTGATAATAAGGTCTCACGGAGAGGGCAAGGCTTTTTATGACGAAGCGGCTGCAAAGAAAATAAAGCTGATAGATGCGACCTGTCCTTTCGTTGCGAAGATACACAATCTGGTGCACGACACTGAAAAACAGGTCGTGATAGTAGGGGACAGGAACCATCCGGAAGTGATGGGCATCTTCGGATGGTGCAGAAATCCTGCACTGGTAGTCAGCTCATATGATGAAGCAGCTGCGATAGAGGCAGATGACCT
>CAKQIZ010000017.1 GCA_934247125.1 uncultured Clostridia bacterium | reverse complement strand
TAACAAAAGATGTTCCGGCCAATATGATTGCGGCAGGAGTGCCTGCGAAAGTTATACGGAAGGTTAAAAAAGACGCAGAGCATGTGGATGTGATGAAGAAAGCATATGAACTTGGAAAGGAATTATGAGTTTGAAAAGAGCACTGTTATTTAGTCTGTGTATATTAGTTTTATCTGGGCTTGTAGGATGTAGAGAAACAGAAATCCCGAACCTGTTGGAAAATCAGCAGTTCGGGATTTTATAATCTCTATGATCTGTAGATCATACCAGAAAATCCAGATCTACGATTATGTCTTCGGATTGTCTGTGACCAAACAGGCCTATCATGTAGACTGGTATATAAATGCATTTGTCATCTGTCTCGATATTTGAAAGTGAAAGTATATAGCCCTTATCTATGGAGTACTCTTTCGAATTGAGGAGATTGTTCAGTGCTTTGTGTTTTTTATATTCTTTACCTGATTTGATTTCCAGAGGAACGATCCGATGGTCGTATTCTATCAGAAAGTCGATTTCTCCTATGCTCTTGCTCTTGAAATAATATGGAGTTATTTCACAGCTTGACAGCTCCTGAGCAATGTAGTTTTCAAACAGTGCACCGTTGTTGATCTCGTAATCAGGATTCATGTCGAGCAGCGATTTGCTTACGTAATCAGGATAGCATGATGTCAGCAGACCGACATCCCCCATGAACAGTTTGAACTGATTTGTGGACTTTGACAGTATCAGTGGCGGCTTTGGCTGGTCGACTATATATATCGGGATGGCCACTGCGGCGTCCTTGAGCCAAAGAAAGCTGTTTTCATAGCGATTGAATTTAAGCTCTTTATCAAGCTGTGTGAAAATGAATCTTCTGTTCTGCTGGTTAAGCTGAGCCGGGATAGAATCAAATATTGAAATGATGCGCAGCTTTTTGTCGTCGTTTTCATATTTGACAAAGTCTGCTTTATATTGACGAATGATATTCTGCTGCTCCTCACGAACGATACGCAGATTACGTGTATTGATAAACTCATTGACCACAGAGGGCATTCCGCCACAGATCAGATAGTAGTAAAATACATTGATCATACGCTGGTGGATTATTTCGTCGATAGGTTTCAGTTCATCAAAGCATTTCTTAAGATATTCTATGGTATTATCACCGACCCCCAGCGCATATGCAAACTCAAACAGTGTCATTGGATACATCTGGAACATATCCATATATCCTACAGGAATGCTTTTTATTCCTTTTAGCTCAACGCCAAGATTGGAGCCGCTCAAAATGAATCTGTACCGGCCCTCATCAACCATGAATTTGATTTTGGTGATGATATCCGGATACAATTGCACCTCATCAAGAAATATCACTGACTCGCCTTCCTTCAATTCGGTATTTGAATAAAGTGCCAGCTTCATTGAAATATCCTCTGCGTTGCTTAGTCCCGAAATTGCATTCAGGATATCTTCTCTTTCCTGAAAGTTCACCTCAAAGTATGAAATGTTGTTTCGCTGTAACATCTTGCGCACCAGATAGGTCTTTCCTACTTGTCGTGCACCGTATATCAGCAGAGCTTTGTTGCTTGTATCTATCCATTTTTGAATTTTATCTTCGTATTGTCTTTTCATGGCTATTACCCTTTTCATGTACTTATTTATACTATAATACAAAATATTGCCCCGTTTTGCAAATATTTATATTGTTGTATTGCCCCGTTTTTAGCAAAATTATTCGTATATTTTGCCCCGTTTTTTGAAACTCCACAACATCATTTGAAGAAGTAGAGTTAATATGGTTTTATATGTTATTATTATTATAAATCATCAATAATTATCCCCGATTTTTATTACTTGCCTGAGGGTTTTTACAGCATGTTTAGTATAACAGTTGACCTTAATGCAGAGCTGATATTTATGTTACCGTAGCTTTTGCAGGAAACGCTGTTGGAAAGGAGCCGATGATATGCCGATGTGGTGGTTTATGTTCATCTGCAATATGATATATTCCGTTGTTATGATACTCGGCGGATGGCTGATGTGGAAGCACTGTCCGAAGAAAATAAATTCGTTCATCGGATACAGGACGAGCCGATCCATGCGAAATGCCGAAACATGGAGCTTTGCAAATCAAAACTGCGGCAGGAGATGGTGGAAAACAGGCTGGATCATGCTGATCCCGACAGTGCTGGTACAGATACCGCTGTACGGCGGCACGGATGCGGCGATAAGCGTGATGGGGCTCGTGATCTGTATCGTCGAGTGCACGATCCTGATCGCATCGATCTTCCCGACTGAAAAAGCTCTGAAGCGGGAATTTACAGATGACGGACGCAGGAAAACGCAGTGACAGCTCAAGCTTAGAGCGATCAGGCAAGATCAGAGCGATCAGGGCGAAACACTGAGCTTTTACGAAACAAAAGGCGGGCGGCTTTCTGCGTACACTGCAACTTAAATCAATTCTAAAATTCAACACCGCCAGATGGATCCCGACATGGACCCCGGCATGGATCCCGGCGGTGTTTTTGTTTGATACAGGGGGATTTTGTGATATAATCATTTAGATTTAGAGTTGATTTTAGAAACGTATGACAAGGGATCATATGGAGAACAGCATGGCAGGAGGAGAAATATGAAAAGACGTGTGATGATCGCAGTTATGGCAATAGTATTGTGTCTCGGCACGGTCCTGATAAGCCCGGGAGGGTACGTGTCGGCAGACAGTGAAGTCGCGAAGACCGATATGCCGACGGGAGAACTAGAATACATAACACTGCAGGAAAACACTGCATTCAGGTGGAATGCCAATGGTGAAGCACTCAAAAGCAATGAGATACACCTTGACGATAATGAAGGCATGAACTGCAGCTTCCGCTTCGACAAAGTAGAAGAGGGATGGTACGGAATAAAACATATAAAGAGCGGCGGTACAGATCTTTTTGCAGATATCGAAGACAAGAGCAAGGATGAAGGTAAGGTCCTCCATCTGTGGGAGTCCAATGATAATAAAGTAAAAGGCAATGAGCACCGTCAGTTTGCATTCTACCCTGCAGGCACTGACAGCAACGGCAATCAGAGCTATTATATAAAGAACAGGAACAGCGGTCTGTGGATGGGTTATGAAGATACAGACAGAAACGGTAAGCCGAGCTACGGAGACAAGATAATACAGACGAAAGAGTCAAACCGAAAGGCATGGATCATAACGCCTGCAGTCATCCCGAAGAGCGGTGATGAGGTCGAGGATCTTATAAAGACAGAAGAAGGCAGAGCATACTGTGAGATCTTCAAACCCGGTACGATAGACACGATAAACAGAAATTTAGATTCTCCTGTGGACGGGACTGCGCTGCACCTTTACACGATGGGTACCAGCAGCAAATGGGCGCTTGAGTGGGTGGAAAAATACCAGGCATACAAGATACATGCGATGACAGATGGTGAAAAAGATCTGGGCAATGTATGGGATGTCAGGCATCAGAGCGGAGATGAATATGAGCTGATACATATTTGGGACGATAACAGCAACGACCAGAACAGAGATACGAGCAACCTGTGGCGCTTTATAAGACAGCAGGACGGCAGCTACAAGATCCAGAGCGCACGTACGGGCAAATTTGCACATGACGGACAGATAGACAAGGATGGAAAGAGTCTGCCGTGGCTGTCGCAGACGAGTGACGGCACGGCTTTTGAGGTTGAGTTTTTCGCCAGCGACGGCGACAAGATCAGCTATAACTATTCTGAAGACTGGATGGCACAGCTTCCGGACGATGCAGTGCTTTCATCGGTGAACCTGCCCGGCAGCCATGATGCAGGGACAGCAGCTATAGTAGAGGATGGTATAGCGCAGATATCGGGAACGTCATGTCAGAAGTACTATTATGAAGAACAGCTGAATGTAGGAGTCAGAAGCTTCGATATCCGCTGTAATGCATTGTCGGATGATGCGGCGTTGTCAGATGTAATAATCATCCACGGCAATGAGAGGTGGCACTGCAGCAACAGAGACGCAACGGATCTTACGCTCGACAACATCCTGAATGAAAGCGTGAGGTTCCTGGATGAACATCCGACGGAGACTGTCGTCATGATGGTAAAGCCTGATGACGGAAGTACTGTAGGTCTGGTGAAAGCGATGGCAAGTTTCATCAAAGCTGAGGTCGCCAAGGGCGACGAATGCCACGTGTGGACGGGCAATGAGATACCGTCGGTAAAAGAGGCGCGCGGCAAGATCGTGTTCCTGAGAAGATACGAGATCGATAAGTCTAAATATGATCCGGCGGCCGACGGTCTTCAGGAAAGGTGGTTTGGAATAGACCTGTCGAAGTGGGATGATCATTCTTACGGTGATACAAAATATGCGATAAAGATATACGGTCAGGATCAGTACGGCACAGCGGTATACGCGCAGGATGCCTACAGTGAAAACGCAAACGGAAAGATCGAATATATAGAAGGAACGATGGCTCAGACGACCGGCGCAGATACGACCCACGCTATCCCGGCCGACTCCTGGATTTTCAATTATACAAGCTGTTCCAAGTGGATACCGCTCAACGTCACCAAGGATCTGAACCCGCAGCTCTTCGCGGACGAGTTCGGCAAAGACAAGAGCGGATACATAGACAACCGCAGACTCGGTATGGTCATGCTCAACTTTGTCGACAGACCGATGAGCAGACTTATTTACGAGACAAACCTCAAAGATAATGATTTTCTTACTGCAAAGGCTGTGTTCCCGGAAAGCATAACTCTCAGTCAGGGACAGAGGCTTTCTGATGCAAAGCTTGCAGGTCAGCTCGGCGGAGGCAGATGGGTATTCGAGGAAGGCGACTACGTTCCTACACTGGAAGATTTCAAGAGCGGCAGAACTTTTAGGCTCAGATTCATCCCTGATGACGACAGGCTCCAGGGCGTTGAAAAAGACGTGACGATAACGAGCTTTGAGCAGAAGACTCCAGCCGGACAGACCGATGCGGACAAGAAGGGCAGTGTATCCGGAGCAAATACGTCCGACAGCACAGATATGGCTGTGCTTGCAGCTGCTGTGATGCTCGCACTGCTGGCGCTGCTCGGAGCACTGGCAGCAGTAAAGCTCAGAAAAGAGCACTGAGACAGGGGTCGCTTTTAGAGTGAAGCTTGGTATCCGGCGGGAAAGCTGCCGGCACATCCGCACCGGCAAAATGTGCATCAGCACTGGCAATATCGTTTCCTGAATGGTATCCTTATATAAATGACAGATATACACAAGAAGCACAGGAGGCATGATGAAAGCAGTATTTATAGACATTGACAATACTCTTCTTGATTTTGACGAATACGTACGGACCACGATGGAAACAGGATTCAGGCATTTCGACCTCAAGCCGTATGAGCCGTACATGTATGATGTTTTCATGAGGGAAAACGGCAAACTGTGGCGCAGGATCGAACAGGGCGAGTTCACTTTTCAGGAACTGGAAAAAGTGCGCTGGAATATCATTTTCGGTGAACTTGGCATAGAGTTTGACGGTCCGGTGTTCGAGAAATATTTTCGCTCGGCGCTTAATGACAGTGCGATACCTGTAGCGGGATCGTATGAGTTGCTGGAAGCCTTGCATAAAAAAGGGTGCCTGATATGCGCGGCGAGCAACGGACCTTATGAGCAGCAGCTGCACCGTCTGGAGATCGCAGACATGCTCAGGTATTTCGATCATGTTTTCATTTCGGAAAAGATCGGCTCGTCCAAGCCGTCAGGGACCTTTTTCGAGTATGCATTTTCGGTGATAAATGACAGCCGGGAAGAAAGCATCATGCCGCATGAGACCGTGATGATCGGAGATTCGCTGACCTCAGATATCGCAGGAGGCAGGCGGTACGGGATGAAGACGTGCTGGTATATAAAAAACAGGAAGACGGATATCCCGGCAGACGCCGGTCTGGCTGTGGACGATCTCAGAGATGCAGCAGACAGGATATTCGGATAGATGATGTAAAGCAAAGCCTCAGGCTGCAGGGCATGCAAACATGCATGGACTGAATGATATGTGGTGAAACTACTTTATTCTTGACATAAGGCTATGTAGATGATACCGTCTAAATAGTTAGAAGTTTTCAGAGCTTTACATATGTAAAAATACAGACTCGGAATCCAAGGAGAGATAAATGAAGCCGGTTTCACAGGAAGAGTACACAAGAATGCAGGCAGAGGACTGGGAGTGGGCGAAGGCGCTTATACAGTGTCAGATAGATGACAAGCGGCCGGGAGTCCAGCACCTGACCAACAGACCTGTAATTAATCTAAAACAGATGCTGGAATCGAGCGCAGAGCTTTACGGTGACGGTATCGCATTTTACACGAAGTTCGAAAAAGGGCCGTACAAGACGATAACACATCGCGAGGTCTTTGATGACGTGAATGCCATGGGTACGGCACTGATCGCCAACGGCATGAAGGACCGCCGGATCGCAGTGATAGGCGAAACCACATATATGTGGGGCATCGGATACCTCGGCACGGTATGCGGCACGGGCATCGTCGTACCACTGGACAAGGAGCTGTCATATGATGAACTGAAGAACCTTATAAACGAAGCTGAGTGTTCCGCTGTTATTTTTGATAAAAAGCGCGAGGATACTTTTGTCAGAATGATGCAGGAAGGCGGGACAGGCCTTGAACTGCTGATATCACAGGACAGACGTGAAGGCGCGGACGGCATCCTGTCGCAGTGGGAGCTGATCGCAGAGGGGAAGAAGCTGATCGCGGACGGCAACAGATCGTTTATTGATGCTCAGATAGACAGCAGGGAAATGAGCATAATCATATTCACGTCAGGAACAGTGGGGATGGCAAAGGGAATAATGCTCTCGCACAGGAACATCGTCGCTGATCTGATGGTGTCACCGACGCTCGTGGATTTCCTGCCGAGCGATATATTTTTCTCGGTGCTGCCGATACATCACACCTTCGAATGTACATGCAATTTTATCATGCCTCTTTACAAAGGCGGCGCGATCGCACACTGCGAAGGGCTGAAGTATATAGTGAAAAACATCCAGGAGGTCCATCCGACTTTCCTGCTCGCAGTGCCTGCGATATTCGAGGCTCTGCACAAGGCGATATGGAAGGGTATCCGTGCAAAGGGCAAGGAAAAGACTGTGCGCAAGGCTATGAAGATCTGCAATGCCGCCAAGAAACTCAATATCGACCTCACGAACCTGTTCTTCAAAGAGATCAAACAGACTCTCGGAGGCAGGATGAGGATGATGATATGCGGCGGAGCTGCGATAAATCCCGAGATACTGGAGGATCTGCAGAGCTTCGGGATAATGGCGCTGCAGGGATATGGCCTTTCGGAAGCCGCACCTATGGGTGCGCTTAACCCTGAAAACAAGCCAAAGAGCATCTCGTGCGGCATCGCGTTCCCGGGCTTTGACGCCAGGATAAATGAGCCGGGCGCTGACGGGGTAGGAGAGATCTGTCTGAAGGGCGACAACATCATGATCGGATATTACAAGAATCCGGAAGCAACGGCGGAAGTGATAAAGGACGGGTGGTTCTACACCGGAGACCTGGGATATATAGATGATGAAGGATATATCGTCATCACCGGAAGAAAGAAGAATGTCATAATTACAAAGAATGGCAAGAATGTGTTCCCTGAAGAGCTGGAATACCAGCTGTCATTTCACGATGAGATCGTCGAGTCGATGGTCTTCGAAGGAGACAGCAGTAAAGGTGACGGAGAGAAAAGAGGCGATACGCTGATAGTTGCCGGCATCTATCCTGACTGGGCTCTGATGAAGGAGATCATGGGTGATAAAGCGGAGGATGACGAAGCTGTCAAGAAGTATATCTGGAATATCGTGGATAAGGTGAATGCCGCAAATCCGGGATATAAGATGATAAAAAAAATAAATCTCAGACATAAGGAATTCGATAAGAACACTTCAAGAAAGATAAGGAGATTCGTAGAAGACAACAAGAAAGCACTGTGATATCTCAGTGTGATCCGTAATCCAAAAGGGCAGCCTGCATCAGTATAGACTGATGCGGACTGCCCTGTTTTATATGGCGTGCACGGCGGCGCGGGTAGTGCGGGCGGCGCGGGTTTTCAGGGGGGAAGCCCGCCATTTCGGTTTGGCACTAAAGCCCTTTATGCACCGCGCCTGATCATACTCCGATCTTGAGAAGCTCGATGAACTGCTTTGCGGTCCTCGGGCTCCTGCCGTTCTTTCTGATGGCGTGGGCTTCTGCTCTGCGGAAAAGCTCCGCTTCGTCCATTTTGACGCCGTATTCTGCAGCGAGCGATCTCACGATCTGCAGATACTCTTCTTTGTCGGGCTTCTGGAACGTCACGGTGAGTCCGAACCTTGCCGATAAACTCATCGTCTCCTGCATCGTATCGTTCAGATGCAGCTCGTCGCCGGCTCTGTCTGCGAAGCTTTCCTTCACGAGATGTCTGCGGTTGCTCGTGGCATAGATGACGACGTTGTCTCCGCAGCCGGAAACGCCTCCCTCGAGCGTGGCTTTCAGCGCCGAGAAGTTGTCATCGTTGCCTGTGAAGCTCAGGTCGTCTATGAACAGTACGAATCTGAGAGGATTGGAAGCAAGCTCCTCCATAAGTTTAGGGATCTGGTAGAGCTGGTTCTTTTTTACCTCTATGATGCGAAGCCCCTTTGGCGCGAGGCTGGCGCACACTGCCTTGATCGTCGAGCTTTTACCGGTGCCGGCGTCCCCGTAAAGCAGCATGTTGCTGGCTCCCCTGCCCTTGACAAACGACGTGGTGTTTTTGATGATTATGTCACGTTCCCTCTCATAGCCGAACAGCTCGTCGAGACGCTGGTAGTCAGGATGAGCTACAGGGACGATCTCGCCGTCATCGAGTCTGAAAAAGCTATATTTTGCATAGATGCCGTAGCCCGTCCTGCGGATATTGCTGAGCTTTTCCATGAAATCGTACTGAAGGTCTATCTGGCGTACCGTCCACGACGGCAGATACCCGTCGTATCCTATAAAATCACGGACTGCAGAAGCTTTCAGCGAAGCGAGCTTCTGCAGTATCATCAGCTCGTTTTCCATGGCCTCTTCTATCTTATGATCCATATGCATGCCGGCGGCACTGTTCTTTACATAAAAATTATCGTCCTGCAGGACCAGCGTCCTGATATAGTCTGTAAGGCTTGCCGTTTCGCGGTACAGCTGTGCCATGAACTCACTGTAGTGTCTGATCGCCGCCACAGTGTCTTTCTCGTCTGCCGCGCGGAGCATCTCAGTGAATCCGGTGATCGCTCTGTCGCTCCGGATGCTCGAAAAAACCGTCAGCGACTCTATTTCCATCATAAGCTGATTAAAATATTTTTTCATCTCTTATCTCCTGTGGATCAAAATCTGTTGTATTGATAAGTTTCATTTATTATACTATATATCAGAGCAAATATCGCATCAAACATTAAAATTTATGAGAAAATGCAGCAGTCTCTGCAGCATGGCTTTATGGAGGACATAATGAGGATCAACAAATATATAGCGTCTGCAGGGATTTGCAGCAGGCGAAAGGCGGACGATCTCGTGGCAAACGGGAACGTCAGGATAAACGGTGCAGTTGTAAAGGAGGCAGGCGCGCAGGTCGTCGATGGCGATGTCGTCGAGGTCAACGGCAGTGTTATCAGCGCAGCGCACAAGAATGTGTATGTCGCAGTGAACAAGCCGCTCGGATACATAACTTCGATGGAGGATGACAGGGAAAGGGCGACAGTTGCGGAACTCGTGAAGGATATCCCGGAACGGCTGTTTCCTGTCGGCAGGCTCGACTACAATACGACAGGGCTGCTGATAATGACAAACGACGGGCAGCTCACGTATACGCTCACGCATCCGAAGCATGAGGTCTACAAGACTTATGTTGCGAGGGTAGAGGGCGTGATCTCGGCTCCGAGACTTGCAAAGCTGCGCCGAGGCGTGGACATCGGGGGATTTGTGACATCGCCGGCCAGGGTGAAGCTGATAAAGCAGATGCCGCGTTATGCGGTAGTGGAGATCAGCATCAGAGAAGGCAAAAACCGCCAGGTGCGAAAGATGTTCGAGGCGGTCGGCAACAGGGTACAGGAACTCAAGCGTGTGTCGATAGGAGAGATCAGGCTCGGCAGGATGAAAGAGGGACACTACAGGAAGCTGACGAAAGAGGAGATCGAGTATCTCAGGAGCCTGTAGACCGTCAGGGCACACAGCTGAGCAATACAGAGTCATATGCGAGTTTTACCAAGAACCCGTACTTACTCCATATGATTTGGTATTTTTCCTTGAAAGTAAAGGGTTTTCAGAGAGACAAATACCAAGGATGTTATCTGTGAGGGGCATTCTTGGTATTTTTCTTATGTAAAAGCGCAGTTTTTCTTGAAAAATTACCAATATGGAACGTCCGGGTTTTGTATTTTGGTAATCGGCTCCGCCGCGAGCCCCTGTTTTTCAAGAAAAATGCTAAAAATGCGATGCAGCAAACTGATTATTGGTATCTCGACTAATGACCTGCATTATGCGAATGTTCTCGCCGCAGCGGATATCTGTAAAGTGCTATGATCGCTATGACCATGAAGATCATGGGCAGCACGGTCGCTGAATTCTCTATCCATGTCAGCGCTGATGCAGTCTGAGCCGCAGCGTTTCCGTCAAAGCCGGCGATCTGCAGTATGATGCCGAGGATCTGTCCTCCGATACCTGCGGCGAACGCTTCGACGAGTCCCTGGAACGAGAGGATCATCGCCTCGCGTTTTTTGCCTGTGACTCTGGTGTCGTAGTCACATACATCGTAAAATATCGACGGCATGATCTGCCAGTATATAGTAGTACATATACCCATGAAAAACATGTAGACAAGAGCACCGCCGAACCCGCTGAGTTCCACGAAGCGCAGCGCGATCATACCGGTCATGCCTGCGATATAACAGATGATGAGCGCGATACGCTTGTCGAACACTGCAGACAGCTTCCCTGCAGCGGGGATGAATGCGATACCCAGCGTGGAACGCAGGAAAAAGCAGAATGATATCTGTAAAGCAGACAGCCCCAGGTTGTAAGTGAGAAAATAGAGCATATTCGACATCAGCATCGTGTAAAGTATCAGTGAACACAGACTCGCAACTATGAGATGTTTCATAGGGCGCAGCTTTGCAACAGAGATGTATTCCCTGAATATGTTCAGAAGCAAGAATCTCTTTTCAGGTGCCGCAGTCTCGGGCATATCATGCTTTTCGCGCGGCATATCCCTGTTCTTTGAAACGATGACAGTGATGATTATCGTTATCATAGTCAGCGCTCCGAGGAACCCGCCGGTCACAGACCATGCCTGAGCAGTGCTCATACCGTGCTGTTCAAGGAATTCGACGATGATCGTAGGCATGACCATGCAGAACATGTTGCCGATCATATTGAAAAACGATGCGAATGAACGTATCGAAGTTCGTTCATCATAACTCGAGGCGTAGTCGGCACCGAGCGCATTGTACGGAATGAAGAATCCCGTGAAGCAGCTCCAGAACAGCACCGTCATCAGACCGTAGTATACAGGCTTGAATGAGGAGGATGCGTCTATATCGGTGAACATCACGAAAAGCATTATCCCAAGCAGTATGGAAGACACGAATATTATAGGTCTGCGCCTGCCGAAACGCGTAGAAACGTTGTCCGAAAAATAACCCATGATGGGGTTGAAGACCGCGTTCCAGCCTGAACCGATCGCTATTATCATACCTGCGATGCCAGGTGATATGCCCGCGACCGTGGTCAGAAAGAACAGGAAAAACGCGCCTACAAAATTGTATGAGATCGAGTCGGCCAGTGAGGCTATACCATAACCTGTCTTTTCCATGAATGATGCTTTTGTCATTTAAGTTTTTCACCCTCCTTTGGTGAGTTCGTTGATATATTCAATAGCAGATATTTTTATGTAAAAGGCTCACACGCTAAAAAGCCTGCACGGATATATGTTCCGACAGGCATGGGGACGCATGATCTAGTTGCTGCGGAAATGTCTGGCAGTGTAGCCGTATTTCATGTCTGTCACAACGAGCGCATTTGAGATCGTGGCTTCGTTGACGCCTTCGAGCAGATCTTTGAACACCTGGTCGATGTCGTACTTTTCGATAAAGTGATTTTTGAATTCAGCCAGACTTGCGAATGATTCAGGTGTTTCCCCTTCTTTTCCGAATATGCTGCATATCTCGCGGACGATGAAGCTGAACATGACGTTGAGGTCATTGCTCATATCGACGTACATGATCATACCGTCGGCATTGAATGCTTCACCGGCTATTTTGTCAAAGGTGAGTTCGTCCTTGTTTTCGAGCATCTCGTGATATTTGACGATCGATTCGTCGAGTTTATCCTTAAAAGGCTCATACCAGTCGCTCATCGTATCGATGACAGTGAGAGCGAGATTCTCCGGAGAACCGCCGTACCACAGCGACTCCCTGTGAAAACCCTGGTCATTCTCCTCTATTATGATTGCAAAATACAATCTGCTGACAGTACTGTTCTGTGTCATATAAAACATCCTTTCTACTGTTTTGTGGTGTCCGGTCATGCCGTGTCCGATCGTGCAGCGGACAGGCATAATAATAGAACAAGTATAACACATCTGCACTGTGAATTCATCAACAAACCCGTTAAGCGCTGGCAAAACCCCATATGCATTATCGAAATACGGTCAGCAGGCATCAGCGAGATAACCCCCGCAGACATCAGTGGCACGGAACTGTGAGACCTGAGGGCAAAACCTGAAAATAAAGAAGTCGGAACGCAGAGAGCACGCTCTCAAACGGTGCTCGCCACGTTCCTTAGGGGTGTTATGCTTTTGAAAGCATACGGATCTGACAGGGCCGGGCAGTCGAGAATTCCCGGCAGCTGCGATCACAGTCGGTATAATGAAAAAATTGCAAAATACCAAACAGGGATCTCACCGCACGCGAGACCCTTTTTTAGTTCCGCTGCATATCGCAGAAAGGATAGAGATATAGTTTCATCAATACTGATTGTAGCGCGCGAGAGAAAGTATGTCAAGAAAATTATGAAAATTTCGATAAAATATAAACGTGCGATACTGCCCGATACGTTCAAAAGACTTGCAGTCAGGGCCTCTGCGCCTTGTGAGAACAGTTATGCATACTGCTTTTGATGGGCACCGACATGCACAAAAATAAATGGAACGACAGCGGAAAAATACAGAAAATTTTTAAAAGACAAACAATCAAGCAACTAAAGTATTTTTACGCCATATGCTGTTGTGTATACTTAACGCAAGTTAATGTTGGCGGTAAAAATATTGCAGAAATCATTTATTTTTTTATCAGCTGTTTTTTATCAGGAGTTTCAGGAGGTTGATTTTATGGAGGCTAACAATTTGAACCAGGTGCCTAATAAAGTTTCTTTCGCTAAGAAAATAGGCTATTCGATAGGTGGAGCGACAGATACACTTGCTTACGATTTCGTGGCAGCGTTCCTGCTGTTCTTCCTTACAAACTTCACAGGGGTAAGCCCTGCATGGGCAGGAGCGATCCTCACGATCGGTGTTATCTGGAACATGTTCTCGGATCCTATAGTAGGAAATCTGTCAGACAGAACGAGGACCAGATTCGGCAAGAAGAGAACATGGCTTCTCATCGCGATCATACCGTTATTTGTTTCATATCTTCTTCTGTTCACTAAGATCAGCGGTCTTTCGTCAGGAGCGACAAATGTTTACTTCCTGTGCATGACACTGCTGTTCTGGCTGTCATACAGCTGCTTCAGCATCCCTTACTATTCGATGGGAGCATCGATGACAGGTGACAACGAAGAGAGAACAAAGATCAGAATGCTTGCTCAGATCATACAGTACATAGGAGTATTCTTCTCGACTGTAGCGCCTACTATGTTCGTATCATTCTTCAAGTCAGGCGGATTCACGGATTATCAGGCATGGCACTATACGGCATGGCTCGAAGGCTGCCTGTGCGTTGCGACTCTGATCGTGGTGTTCTTTTCGACAAAAGGTATCGAAATCGATTTTGAAGATGAAGAAAAGGTGGAAAAAACAAGCTTCTTCAAGGATGCGGCAGCAGTACTCAGCATAAAGTCGTATCTGATGGTAACATTATCATCACTCATGTTCAGAATAGGATACTGCCTGTTCCTGACAACTATGGTATACTTCCTGCTTTACGTAGTAGGACTTTCAGAAATGAGAATGACTATCTGTACTTCGATAATTTCATTCGGAGGTATAATCGTAATAAGTATCCTCATGAAAGTCATTGAAAGATACGACAAGGCGAAGGTCTACACTGTTCTGGTGATGTTCTCGGGTATCGTTATGATAATATTCAACTTCATCGACGTGAACTCAATGGGTATCGCATGCCTGTTCTGTGTATTCTACGTGATCGGATCATCGGCATACTGGTCGATAAATATACCGCTCATGTATGACTCGATAGAAGTAGATGAGTTCCAGTCAGGAAAGAGAAGAGAAGGAACTATGATGTCATTCTTCCTCTTCTGCCAGAAGGGCGGATATGCGATAGCAGCAGCAAGCATCGGCGCAGTACTCGAAAAAGTAGGTTACGATGAGACTCTCGGAGCCAGCAATCCGGAAAGCGTGCTCAACGCTATACAGACAATGATCTGTGCGGCGGCAGGGATCTTCTTCTGCCTGAGTGCGATCATCATAATCCTGTACCCGCTCAAGAAGGATGTTTATAAGAAGCTTTACGCACAGCTGGAAAACAAGCGTGCAGGAAAAGAATACAATACCGAAGGCTTTGCACACGTACTTAATAAAAAATACAGATAGCAGCTTTGCGGGATGTTGCAATGACCCCGCTTGACATTAAGAGAGATTTGTATGGAGGAGAACAGATGAACGACGTTTTATATAAGAACGGACAGATCTATACAGTTGACGACAGCAGGAGCTGGGCAGAAGCGGTAGCTGTAAAGGACGGCAGGATCACATTCGTCGGCAGCAATGAAGATGCGAAAGATATCGAGGCTGCAGAGGTAGTCGATCTTGATGGAAAGATGCTGCTACCGGGCTTCATAGAGGCTCACGGACACGTCACATGGGGAGCTGTCGACAGTCTTTTCAAGATCTCGCTGTTCGGAGCAGAAGACGCACAGTACTACATAGACACGATCAGGAAGTTCGTGGCAGAAAACCCGGATCTTCCTGTATACGAAGGCGCAGGATGGGAAAATCCTTTCTTCGGTCCGGAAGGACCGTCGAGAAAGATCCTCGACGAGATATGCAGCGACAGACCGATGCTGATGTGGTCGCACGACAAGCATTCGGTATGGGTGAACACGTATGTGCTGGAGCTTTGCGGCATAGACAAGGATACGACTGTGCCGGCAGGAAATATCATCGAGAGAGAGCCTGACGGTACGCCGGGCGGCACACTCAGAGAATTCGCCGCCATCGCGCTCATAGATTCGGTACGCCCTGTATTTACAAAAGAACACTACAAAACGGCAGTGGACTGGATCCAGAGAGACCTTGCAAGATATGGAGTGACGGCGATACTGGACCCGGTGCTCGATCCGGAAGAAGAGGCTATCGCGGCTATCAGAGAACTCAATGAAAACGGTGAGCTGATATGCAAGATCAGAGGTGCATTCAAGAGCTCGGAGATCGATTCATACAAGCATATAGATGATTTTCCGAAAATCCGCGACGAGGTCGATTCGCACATGTTCAAGATCGATCAGGTGAAGATATTTGCCGATGGAGTAGTTGAAGGCAAGACTGCATACCTCAAGCAGCCATATGAGGGCGAGACGTATAGGGGCGATCCGATATGGGAGCCTGTGCAGCTCAACGAATTCTGCAAAAAAGTAGACGAACTCGGATTTGACATCCATGTGCATGCCATAGGCGATGCTGCAGTAGCGATGACACTCGATGCGATAGATGCTGCAAAGGCTGCAGATCCGGACAGAGACAGACGCCCTGTGATAACACATCTGCAGGTCGTGGATCCGGCAGACTATCACAGACTCGCAGATCACAAAGTGGCAGTCGTGACTAATCCGTACTGGCATTTCAAGTACAGAGGATTTTTCGAGGATATAGAAGTGCCTTATCTCGGAGAAAGAGCATATCATGAATATCCTATGAAAAGCATGCAGGATGCAGGCATAATACTGGGAGGAGCCAGCGACTACAATGTGACTCCGATCCCGGCACCGCTGAGAGGTATCCAGACCGGTGCAACGAGAGTAGGGATAGATGAAGATCCGAATGACATGGAGCTGGTACTTGCTCCGGAAGAGAGGATGAGCGTTGAGGACATGGTGGAAGTCTTCACTAAAGGCAACGCATATTCGATGAGGATGGAGGATATCACAGGATCGGTCGAAGTCGGCAAATGTGCAGATTTCGTGATACTCGAAAAGAATATCTTCGAAGTTCCGCCGGAAGACATCTACAAGGTGAAAGTCGTGCAGACGATATCCGAAGGTAAAGTTATATATGAAGCAGAATAAGAGAGTCCATAAACTCCTATCTTAAGGCTTTTATATAGCAGCGCTCAACATTGCAGAAGCAGGAAAGCTGTGCAGGTGGTATAATATCACTAAAAGCTTTCCTGTTTCTGTTTTTTTGAAACGTCACAGGAGTACGGTCCGATGTCGGTTTCCGGCCGGCATATATACATATGAAATCTGGAAGGAGGATCCTTATGAAAAAACCGCAGATAAGGCTGACGCTAGTAGACAAAAAAGGCGAATGTCCATGTCACAGAGGACACAGGATAGGTGACAGCTTTGACTTTGATACGCAGAGGGGGGACATATGTCCGATGGTGATGCATGTCGCGTTCCCGTACATAGACATCCTGAGGTACGGGGGCACGCTCCCGCCATGCAAGACAGGAGACTTCAGGTTCTGCTGCCCTGACGCCGATGTGATGAATATATTCAGGATAGAGAAAGTTTAAAAAATCTGAAATATCTCCAAATAACAGTTGACATTTGTTGTTACAGGCAATATACTGGACAACGCAAGTATAAGAACTCCTCGTTGCCTCGGACTGTTTTGGTACGGGGCAGATAAATGTCTGAAAAAATGCCGGTATTTATCGGGGGGGTTGGTACCTGTAATAAATATGATGCAGACAGGTCATTACAGCAGACAGTAATAAAAGCTCGATGATCACAGACCTGCAGATGTTTATTCGTTTTTTTAAGGATATGCTGACTGGTACGAGGAGGTTCATAAGTTATGTTGTTTTGGAGAGGGAAAGCTGCCGCAATACTGTATGCTGCGATTATTTTTACAGTGACTTTTATTGCTGGCACAGCTGATGTTTTTGCCGCGGTGGACGATCATACCGTGCAGGGTAAAACTCCGCAGGGCACAGTGATTTCTTTATTTGACTACTGGGTCAATGAACAGAGCTCGCCGGATCACGGCACTTCTAACAATAATTCGAGCGGAGGAATAAACAAGAGCCATAGCCTGAAGTTCTCCAACGGTCAGGGAGACGGTTTCAATGGATGGACAGGCGGCAGGGCTCCGCACTCAGGTATGCTCGACAAGACTCTTGACAGCAGCGGATATCCGAGTCTTGCCCCGGATTTCGGGTCATGGATATTCTATTCGGAGTCGCTGGCATATCTGTTCGACGACACAAAAGTGGAAGGTAAAAAAGCATATAATAATGTAGAAGGGCTGATGCAGGTCGATGACGACGGCTACTACTATTATGACTCCACAAAGAATTTCGCCTCGTACGACGAAAAGACAAATTCGATGAAGCTCTACGACAAACCTGCAGTGAAGGAGTCGTCGAGCTCGAGCAAGATCGGACAGTTCTTCCCGTTCGACAGCGCATCTAAAGTGTTTAATGAAAGCGACGGACAGCTCGTGGCCAACACAGGCGTGAGAGCAGACAGCAGCAATGTGAATCACTGGTTCGGTCTCACGATGAGCACGCATTTCCTGCATCCTGCAGACGGCAAGACTACGCGCGGGCAGGATATAACTTATGAATTCAGCGGTGATGACGATGTATGGGTATTTATAGATGATGTACTGGTAGGGGACCTCGGCGGTATCCATGACAAGGCAGACCTCAATATAAATTTCAGTACAGGTGCAGTCGCTATAAACGGTGAAAGCGACGGAACGATAAAGTCGAAGTTCGAGGAGGCAGGAAAAGCCGGAGATATCGACTGGTCAGGCAACACTTTTGCGGGCGGCACATATCATACACTCAGGTTCTTCTACCTTGAACGCGGAAACTATGCGTCGAACATGTCTCTGAAGTTCAATCTGAAGCTGATGCCTGACAACGAGGCGGCTAAGGTCGATCAGTATGAAGACCCTCTTGAAGGCGCGACTTTCAGCCTTTACGAAGCAGAGCGCACAGAAAACGACGGCAAGATCGAGTACAGCGCGAAGGGCGAAAGCCTCTGCACGGGAACTACTGATATCAACGGAAGCCTGAAGCTGAAAGCGGCAGACGGAGCGACGATAAACTTTGAAGAATTATACAAGAAAAACAAGGGGCCGTATTATATACTGAAAGAGACGAAAGCCCCCGCAGGCTACAATAAAGCTGTCGACGTCTGGCTGAAATACGATCCGAAGACAGGTGCTGTCACTACGGAGAATATGTGGGAGTCGGGCATACAGGCCAACTCTCGTATCATGGTAACAGCGCCTACATATATGTACGATCGTTTCGGCAACCGGATAGAGATGGACTCAGACGGTTCACTGAAGCAGGGATCTATTTTCGCGATAGTTTACAAGCGAGACGATATGGATGCAGATTTCGGAGACGAGAGCAACTGGTCATCGGTGAGCGGATCGATCCTCGATGGATGGCAGCTGCATGAAGCTGATACCATCGAGGGCGCTCTTGACGGAAACAGGTATGAGCTGAAGCTGAATTCGATGGGTGCGTACGAAACTACGCTGGACGAGCTTCCGGGCGATATAATGACGTATTCAAAGGTGATCGTAGCGGATAACAGAGGCAGTTCGGTGGAAGAACTGGCAGCAGCTCTTCAGGAAAAAGCCAAATACTCCATATTGTTTTATTACACTACAGGCGATATAAACAGTGCCGACTCGAGTAATACGGTGCGGCTGGACACGGGCATCATGTCACAGAACAGCAATGTGCGCGGGTTCGAGTATCAGTATGCGGTAAAGCTGGTAGCGACAGACATAAGCAACGATCTGTACGTGAGAAAGTTTGACGAATATTCGACTACTTTCAACAGCCAGGAACATTCCGTCAGCGGCGTCAAGTTTGCGCTTTACAGCGAAGATCAGACGACGCTGCTCAGCAGGCTGCGCGGAGATGTGAAGCTCAGGGACGATGCCGTGCCGGTGCAGGAACAGACGACGCGTGATATCATAAACCTTTACGGCTCTGCGAACCTTTACGGAACAGCGGTTTTCAAAAAGCTGGAAAACGGCACGTATTACCTCAAGGAGGTAAGCGCACCGAGCGGCTACAAAATAGAGGACGAGCTCATCAAAGTCGTGGTGAACGATGACGGAGTATTTGCAGATGCGGGAGAAAAAGGCGACGGCATCCATGTAGGCCGCGGAGGCCTGGGGACTCTTCTGAACAGCATGGAGCAGTTCGCGAACAACAATGATATCGACACGACGCTGACTGATATGAAGTTGAATCTCAGAGTATCGGAGAGCGAACCGGCAGGCGACGGTTCATGGAAGGATTCGAAGATAATACATGATGATCCGCTCCATATAAAATATACCGAGGTCGGAGAGGAGAGTCATGCAGGGCGTTACAAAGTCCAAAATGAAGACGGCAGCATGGATGAGTTCCAGCAGCACGCTGACTTTTTCATTACGGATACAGGATGGCCGTCAGTTGTCATGCAGCAGTGCCATGAACACTATTCGGGAAGCAGCAAGGCAGAGAAAACCGACCTGGGAGATACCGACCTGACGCATCTGCTCGTTCTCGAGACCATGGTGATGGTAAAGGATGAGACGATCGGCGATCTGGAGATCTCAAAGAAAGTCACCAACGACAGCAGCGATAATAAATTCGAAGACGAAGAATTCAAGTTCGATGTAAAGCTTTACGAAACAGTAAAGAACGGCGACGGCACAGAGTCGAAGAAGCCGGTTTCGGGCGACTTTACATGTGTGATAAAGAGCTCAGGTGCAGATGACGAAGAGCAGACCGTAACATTTGACGCTGACGGAAAGGCTGCGCTGACTCTCAAGACCGGGCAGAGTATACTGTTAAAGGATCTGCCGGCGAGCGCAGAGTATGAAGTAAAAGAAAAAGCTGCAGACTACTGGACAGTCAGCAGCTCTAAGGACGGCGCAGAGTATAAGGCCGTGAAGACTGTAAAAGGCACTGTGCCTGAACCGGCTGATGACGGCAGCAGGCAGAAGAGCACTGTTGCATACAACAACACGTACTCGCCTGAAGCTGCGACACTGAGCATACCGGTAGAAAAGAAGTTCAACGCATGGAATGATGAAGCATTTGAAAAGGCATCATTTGACATCCGTCTTACGGCGATCGGAAATACCGGATCAGGTGATGTCAACAAGACCATGCCAGAGGGAGCAACTCTTGACGGCGAAGGCAGGGTGACTGTAGCTGAGAGTATCTCGAAAAATGGTTCGAAAGCAGATTCGAAAGGCTATGTCGGCAGCACAGGATCTTTTGATGGACTGACGTTCACGCACGCGGGAACGTATATCTATACCCTGAAAGAGATCTTCGGAGACGTGACATCTGTCAGCTATTCAGCGGCAGCCTATGACGTGAAAGTAACAGTTACGGATGATGGAAAGGGCAGACTTTCCGCATCGCATGAGATAACGGCCGAGCTGGACGATAACGGAGCAGTGATCCCGTCAGCGGATCGAAAACCGCAGCAAAATGCGACATTTATAAATACATATAAGGATAATCACGGATATATGGATATCCGTATCCACAAGACGTATGAAAACGAGACGGGTCTGGATGCGATGACGCACAACCAGTTCCGGTTCAAGATGGAAGCCGTGGGAGACAACAAGGGCAGCGCGCCGCTCCCGGGAAACCCTGAGGATCGCGGTGATGGTTCGGTCACTGTCGGCAATACGATAAGCGGCAGCGTCAGCTTCCCTACTATAGAGTTCGGCACGAAGGATGCGGGCCAGGCTTATGTGTACAAGATCACGGAAGTGATGCCGAAAGGCGCTTCTGAAGATAATGACTACACTGTGAACGGTACGAAGTACGATCCGAACGAGTTTTACGCACGCGTCACAGTGACGGCAACCGGTGGAAAGGCGCTTGAAACGAGCATAGAATATTTCACAGACGAGAAATGCACGAAAGAGATCAAAAACGGTGATCCTGAGACAGGCGGATACCTTTACGAAACAGAGGTCGGCGTATATTGTCTCTGGTTCAGCAACAGCTATAAAGCTGCTCCGGTATCGGCAGTCATAAAGGGCAGCAAGACTCTTGAAGGGCGCGACATGGAAGCTGATGAATTCTCGTTCAGCCTCGAAGCTGCGGATGATGCTACGAGGGAAGCTCTTGCTGCTGACAGCGTATACTTCGTTCTGAACGGAAGTGACGATGATAAAGCGCTGACGTCGCTCGAGGCGAAAGCGGGAGCGGCAGACGAAGGCAGAGCTGCAGCCTTTGCATTCGGAAGGCAGAAGACTGACTCGGCAGGCGTAGCATCTGTCACATTCAATAAGGCTGGCACGTACAGATTCCGTGTAAAGGAAAACATTCCGGCTGATGCGAAGGACAGCGTGAAGAACGGGATAACATATGATGAAAATATCAGCACTGTGACGGTAACTGTAACTGATAAAGACGATGACGGAAACAGGACCGGCAGGCTCAGGGCGGAGGTCTCATATGAGAACAGCGCGCATGGCAAGACTGCTGATCTTGCGAAGTTCGTCAATAAATACAAAGAAAGCGGAAGCTACGACATCACAGGCGTGAAGACGATAGAGGGCCGCGACTTTGCAGAAGGCGACAGCTTCACATTCACGATCACGCCGGACGGCAGCGCGCCGTATCCGGTCGATGAAAATGGCGACGAAATCAAAGAAGTGACGATAAAGCCGTCATCAGGAAACTCCGCGGATCTGGATTTCGGCAAAGTGAAGTTCAGCAAGGCGGGAGCGACATATAAGTATACGCTCAGGGAAAAGATCCCGGCAGATGCCGACAATAATGTGAAGGACGGCGTCACGTATGATACGACATCGTACGAGCTGACACTGACATCGAGCGCCAGTGATCCGAGAGACGGCAAGCTCGCGATCAGCAGCAGCCTGAAAGCGAAAGCGGGCGGAGCAGATGCAGTGGATGCAGATACTGTTTCGTGGACTAACAGCTACAGCTCGACAGGCGCGCTGAAACTCGAAGGCACGAAGACGCTGCGAGGCCGTGACTGGAAGGAAGGCGACAGCTTCACGTTCACTCTCTGGGCAGCTGCGGATAACGAGGAACTGCTGGCTGCGGTACCGAATGATTCGTACGATGTCGAAGGCGACAAGGCTGTGTTCGGTGTAGTTACGGCAGATTATGAAGATGCAAAGGGGCAGCAGACTGTGACGCTGGACTTCGGTTCGATCAGGTTCACGAAGGATTCTGCAGGCGAACCGTACGAGTTCTTCATTACCGAGACTGTTCCGGGCAGGGGTAAAGTGAAGGGCATCGTCTATGACAGCGATCCGCACAGGATACCGGTATATGTGACTGACGACGGCAAGGGCAGTCTCGCTGCGGAAGTCGCAAAAGACTCGATAACGAACCTTGATTTTTACAATACATACAGCTCATCAGTCATTTACAGCGATCAGGCAGGCATCGTGATCACAAAGACTCTTGACGGAAGAGACATGGAGGACGGACAGTTCACATTCATCGTCAAGGCTCTGGATAATAAAGACGGGAACACGACTGCAGATGACGCGGCATACAAGCTGGGCTTCGGGCGCGAGCAGACTGAGAAGGAATTCAAGTCGACCGCTGCGCTTGACGGTCAGAGCTGTACGATAGATGTTCTTGACGGAACTGCAGTGAAATTCACACAGAATGACGGCGGCAAGACGTTCAGCTACGAGGTTTCGGAGCAGAACGACGGTAAATCGGGCTACAGCTACGACGGACATACCTACCGTGTGGATATCAAGGTAACTGATGACGGCGAAGGCGTGCTGTCGGCACAGACGACAGTGAAAGACAAGGCTGCAGGAAAGCAGATCGACAGGACCGGCGTCAGCAGCAGAGCTGCAGGCGACAGGAAGATCGCGAAGGTGCCTTTTGCAAACACGTATGAAGCTTCCGGAGAGCTGAACGGCGATGGAGCCGTTAAGATCGAGGCACAGAAGACGCTGACAGGAAGAGACATGAAAGACGGCGAGTTCAGATTCCACATCACGAATGCGGAGGACAAGGCTGAACAGAAGACTGTGATCGCCGAGGGGACCGGCGCGGCGGCAGGAGCAGGCAAAGCCGGTGCGGTAGAGTTCGGTAAGATAACGTATACGACGAAGCAGCTCAAAAAAGATGTCGCTGACGGACTTGCTGTAAAGAAAGGCGGAAAGTACGTTTATCAGTATCTCGTTTCTGAGGTCACTGACAAGCTGCCGGCAGGTGTTTCGCCTGTGAAGTCATCGTTCGGCATCCTCGTGACGGTGAGTGATAACGGCGACGGCACGCTGAAAACGGAAGTGACGTATCCGGACGGCAGTGATAAGCTCGCATTTGAAAACGAGTACGATACGAATAAGGTCTCGATTCCTGTGACGGGGCTGAAGCTGCTCGAAAATGAGCATGAAGGGCTGGCTCTGACTCCGGCTGATATCGCCGGCAGGTTCACATTCACGCTGACAGGCGTTGAGACTACTCCGGGCATCGTGGAAAGCGCTGCGCCTGCTCCGGTGCTTGACGGCAGGGAGATGACTGAGGCTGTCAACGGTGTGACAGGTGAGATCGACTTTGGCCGTATAGTCCTGCAGGCTTCCGATTTTGAGGGTATCGAACCTGACGAAGACGGTATGAGGACGCGCACATTCAGGTACACGATCACGGAAAGCGGCAGCTTTGCAGGCGTCACTAATGACAGCAATGCCGGCAGGGACGTGAACGTGACGGTAAAATACAGCGACAGCGAAAAGCGGTTCTATGTCGAGGATATAAATGAAGAAGAGGCGTTCAGCTTTGTCAACACTTACGGCATAAAGGGCAAGACTGTCGATATCGGCACTATGTTCAGGGTCGACAAGATCCTGACCGGACGTGATCTCAAGGAAGGCGAATTCCGGTTCGAGCTTCTGGAGATGAAAGACGGCGGGCAGTCCGTGATCGCTACAGGCACTAATGCTGCAGCGGAGGCCGGCAAGGCAGGAAGCGTCGATTTCGGCCAGATCACTTACTCCGAACCGGGCGAACACGATTATGTGATACGTGAAGTCGTTCCGTCAGGCGGCCGCGATGCGAACACGATCTTCGATACCGCAGGCCACAGCGTACACGTATCGGTAAAAGACAAAAAAGACGGCACGCTCAGCGTGACGAGCAGCGCATCAGATGATGAGCCGATCGTTTTCACCAACAAACAGGTAAAGAAGGAAGATCCTTCGAACGGCAGCGATCACGGCGCAAACGGCGGCAGCCATACGAATACCGGTGACAGAACGCCTGTAGGAATGATCATAGCGATCATGATCACTGCATTATGCATCATCGCAGCAGTGGTCATCGTATCACGGAGGAAATCACGCAAGTAAGCATTTGCCACACATGATGGGATAAAAGCCGAGTGAAAACTGAATGAGAATCCGATGAAAATGTAAGAGCCGGCCGGCTGATATGCCCCTTGATGAGGCATCAGCCGGCCGGCTCTTTACAGTATAGGAAATTTCTCATAGAGAAATTGACGGAGCTTCGCTGCTCAACGCTCGCTGCCCACTTTTCGCTGCGAATGCGCTCCTGCTCACGCTCGCTGCCCACTGCGAATGCGCTCGCCTTCGCCTTCAGCTGATCGGTATTTGGTGGAGCTATTTTACGGAGCATTAAACGCATGTAGTGGATACATTTTGTGTAGGAATCGGGCATTCCGGATAATATCTGCACAATGGCTCCTCCGATTGTGTAGAGGTTCGTGAAGGGTAAAAATCATTACACAAGGAAATCGGATATCATGCTAAAAATAAGGCGATTTTATGAGATTTTGGTACATTTTTATTGTTTTGGCAATTTTCCTCGTGTAGATTTTTTCACCTTCACATTATCCTGCACATCTCAAACACCGATTGTGCAGGATTTTCATCAATCTCGTAATAATACACAAGATAAAGTATAGCCGTCAAAGCAATCAAAGAACAGGCCACCGATGGAGCGACGGTAGGAGCGACAATACGCACGAGATACCATAAGATTCCAAAATATACAATAAAATATATCGAAATCATGAAAGTGGACGAAATGTCCAAACCGTGATAGAATCCTATATTGTAAAGTTTTGTAAACGCATGAAAAAACAATGCTGCAATTTTGCATAAAACAGGAGAAAGACATGAACGAAAACACATATCAGTTCAAAGGAACTGACGACTATATCATCAGCGATGACCTTATGCTGACGATGAACATCGCGATAAAAATGAACAAGCCGCTTCTCGTAAAGGGCGAGCCGGGGACCGGCAAGACCGCGCTTGCGGAAGCCATCGCAAAAGCGCTCGACAAGGAGCTGATAGTCTGGAGCATCAAGTCTACCACGAAGGCGCAGGACGGTCTGTATCAGTACGACGTCGTTCGCAGGCTGTACGACAGCGAGTTGGGCAATGAAGGCGTCGACGATATAAAAAGATACATAAAAATGGGCAAGATCGGCGAAGCTTTCACGGCGGAAAAGCAGTGCGTATTGCTGATAGACGAAATAGATAAAGCTGATCTGGAATTCCCGAACGACTTGCTCTGGGAACTCGACCGCATGGAGTTTTACATACCCGAAACCGATGAAACGATCAGAGCGAAGAACCCGCCGATCGTGATAATCACGTCGAATGCTGAAAAAGAGCTTCCTGACGCATTCCTGCGCAGGTGCGCTTTCCACTTCATCGAATTCCCGGACGAAGCACAGATGCGAGAGATCATACTGGCACATTACCCGGATATCGAGGAAAAACTGATGGAGCAGGCACTCGACGCGTTCTTCTACGTGCGCGAGTATTTTGAGATGAAGAAAAAGCCGGGCACCAGCGAGCTGCTTGACTGGATCAGTGCGCTCAGACTCAGCGGGCTGCCGGTCGACAGTCTCAGGCGCGATCTGCCGCTTCTCAGTTTCCTGATCAAGAAGGATGAGGATCTGGAAGACGTGAAGAAAAGCATGGGAGGACTCAGATAATGTTTCTGGAATTTCTGCTGTTCCTGCGCGCCGGCGGTTTCAAGGTAACGATGCACGACTGGCTGGCGCTGATAGAAGGGCTGCAGTCAGGGCTTCACGGGCAGTCGATGCGGGGATTTTATATTCTTTGCCGGGCGCTGCTCGTCAAATCGGAGAGCGATCTGGACAAGTTCGAGGATCTGTTTTACAGGTATTTCAGGAATGCCGGTTCGGAAAAGCTGCAGGCTGAGATCGCGGAGGTCCAGGCTCGTCCGGAGCTCGTGGAAAGGGCTTTCGCGCCTTATATGGATAAAAAGGATATGGATCTGCGGGCGATAATGGCGGCGATGGAAACCAGACTTGCGGGCAGTGACGGCGACAGCAGCGGCGGCCCCGTGTTCGGAAGTCCTGCGTTCGGGAGCAGCGAGGTCGCATGCGATACTTCTGCAGGGATCGGAGCAGGTCCGGGCGCCGGCGGCGGCACTATGGTGCAGGGCGCCGGCGGGAAAAGCGTGATACACGCACGCGGCGACCGAAAGTTCAGGGACTGGCGTACTGACTGCACCATCGAGTCCAGACAGTTCCAGATGGCGTTCAGGCTGCTGAGAGAACTGTCGCGAAAGCTTGAAAACAGTGAAGAGGAGCTGGATATACGCGGAACGATCGACAGCACATGCAGCCGCGGAGGGATCCTCGATATACGGATGCAGCCACCGAGAAAAAACAGGCTGAAGCTGCTGCTGCTGATCGATTCGGGCGGTTCTATGCGCCCTTATGAACAGCTCTGCAGCCTGCTTTTCCAGTCGCTGCACAAAGCGAACACGTTCGCGGATCTGAAGATATATTATTTCCACAACTGCCTCGAAGAGAGGCTTTACAAGGATCCATCTATCGATACTGAAGAGACGCTGAAAACCGAATGGGTGCTGAGGAATATCTCAGGAGATTACAAGGTGATATTCGTGGGTGATGCGGACATGGCGATGCATGAGCTGGCGGACGGTTCGTACAGCACGTACAGCAGCTGGGCCGGTGCTCCCGCAGACGGCATCACGTGGTTCAGACATTTTAAGGAAAAGTACAGACACTCCATATGGCTACACCCTCAGGAAAGGGAGGAGGATCCCGCATGGATGCCGGAGTCGTTTATCGAGATCGAAAAAGTGTTTCCGATGTTCCGGCTTTCGATAGACGGGCTGAAGGAAGGCATGTACAGACTGCTTCGGGACCGCTGAGCATGGATGCCCGGGCATTGGTGCTTTGGCCTTGCGCCCTGGACGGCTTGCGTCGACAGGAACCTATAATAAGAAAGCCGATTGCCAGAGGTGATTAGCGGCAGCGGCATACACTAGAGAGCTCAATTAAAAACCAAAAATTATCAGGTGAATGGCTGTTGTTGGTAAAAACAGCAGTTATTCGCCTGTTTTTTTCATGGCGAATACCAAAAATGGGATTCCTGATATTCACTTTTGGTATTTTTATTACGGAAAAAGCGATATTTTCCGTAGAAAATTACCAAAAGGATATAGATAAAATAAGTCGTTTGGTAAACAGCCTCTTTAAGATGAAGGATATCAGACGATTTTTACCAAAAGAAAAAACCTGCAGCGGCAATCTTGGTAATATCCGAACTGCCGGCGGGCCTGGCGAGCCCGCCGGCTTCGGATGACCTCTTCGAGTTCCGCCATAAACGGTAAACAGCCCAACAGTAACACCCATTACAACAAAAACGACCCGCACATCATGGACCCCGGCGCACCCTGCCAAACAGACAGGGCGCGCCGCAAGCCCATGACATACGGGTCTTCCGCATTTTTGCATAAACATAAACTATGCGAAAAACTTGTCATAGATACCGAATACGAATATGAACAGAACGATCAGCGGCAGTATATATGTGAGATACGGACGCATCCAGTCATGCATCTTGAGACCGTGACCTGTGTTGGCCTCTTCTTTGTATTTGCTCCAGCCCCAGCCGTAGCGCGTGACGCAAAACAGCAGATACACGAGCGAACCCAGCGGCAGGAATAT
>CAKQIZ010000016.1 GCA_934247125.1 uncultured Clostridia bacterium | reverse complement strand
CAGATCGTACAGAGCGCTGAGCAGCTGGCTGCGGATTTTGCATGTCCGCGGGTGATATATGCAAGCGATCTTTCGAGAGCAATGGAGTCAGCGGAGATAATCTTGCGCAAATTTAGTGAAAAAAATAACGAAGAATATACCGCAGAATATACCGCAGGCAGGGAAGCGCTGATGTATCATGAATCTGCGAAAACTGACGTATGTGATGCGCAAAATACGGCAGCGCAGGCAGGAGCCGTAAAGATCATGAGAGTGCCCGGATTTCGCGAGATAGATCTCGGAAAGTGGGACGGACAGCCTGTCAGCCGGATAAAGGCGGAGTTCCCTGAGGAATACATGCGCAGGGGCGAGGATATGTTCATCTTCAAGACGGGAAACAAATCCGAGAACTTCTATGATATGCAGTACAGAGCAGTGAAGACACTGAGAAAGATCCTTGAGAACGATGATTCAAAGGAGATCATCATCGTAGCTCACAGCGGGGTGATACGTGCGCTGCAGAACAACCTGGAGGGGAAGCGCGTGAACGATGAGTGGACGCCCGTTCCAAAGGGCGGGTTCGTCGTGATCGGGCAGTGCAGCAGAAAAACGACATAAGAAGCCGGTCTCAGGCAAAAAATCACATGTTTTTCGCGGATGCAGCAGAAAAAATAAAAAAATTTTTTGTGTTTTGCACTAAAACGTACATATATATATGTGTTGCCAAACAAAGTGTTTACAAAAAATAATTGACCCTATGACAATGGATTTTATAAAAAGCCTGTGCTATAATTCGAAATGTACGGGTAAATTCCAAAAGCTATAAAAACACATTGAAGCCCATATCAGAATTTCTCGAGCCGCAAGGCTCATATGAAGGAAGAAAAGAATGGGAAAGAAAGAGAGGTTTTTGAAATGGAAAAGAAGGGGAGGTCTTTGAACAGCATCAAGGTAATACATGCGAAGCATACTGCCGGATGTGCTACCGAAAAAATGGCTGTTCCGGAAACCGTCTGTATTTCCATGGCACAGCACATCGGAGCTCCATGCAAACCACTGGTTGCCAAAGGAGACTACGTAAAAGTCGGCCAGCGAATCGGAGATACAGAAGCATTTGTAAGTGCGCCGATCCATTCAAGCGTATCGGGCACTGTTAAGGAAATCTCGTCTATAAGATCGGTGAGCGGCGGTGAAGATCAGGTCATCATCATCGAAACGGACGGGAAACAGGAGTTATGGGAAGGTATCGAGCCGCCGGTAGTGAATGACCAGCCTGAATTCGTTGCTGCGATAAGGGCGAGCGGTCTGGTAGGATTGGGCGGAGCGTCATTTCCGACTCATATCAAATTCAATCCGAAGAACCTGGGAGATGTTGATACCCTGATCGTAAACGGAGCGGAATGTGAACCGTTCATCACATCAGATCACAGACTCATGCTTGAAGATACCGAGTATGTCATCAAAGGTATCCTGGCTACGATGAAGTACCTTGATCTGAAAAAAGCGTACATAGGCGTTGAAGGAAACAAGCCTGACGCCATAGTTAAACTGCGTGAAGAAATAAACAAAGTCGGACACTCTGGCGACATCGAAGTACGAGTCCTTAAAGAGAGATATCCGCAGGGCGCAGAAAGAGTAATGGTCTACGAAATAACAGGAAAAGAGCTCAAGGCGGGCGTGCTGCCGGCAGATCTGGGCATCCTGCTTTCCAATATCACGACCATAGCGTTCATAGGTCAGTACCTTGAAACCGGAAGACCTCTGACGACAAAGAGAATCACAGTAGACGGCAATGCGGTAGCAGAGCCAAAGAATATAATCGTGCCGATCGGGGCAAGGATCTGCGATGTAGTCGCTGCATGCGGAGGCTACAAGGCAGAACCTAAAAAGATCCTGATGGGTGGACCTATGATGGGAAGAGCCGTTTATTCGGATGCTTTTCCTATTGTGAAAAACAACAATGCAATACTGATATTTGACGGACCGCAGGCGCTGATCCCTGAAGAGAGCAGCTGCATCAAATGCGGTATGTGTATCAAAGCCTGTCCTTTCGGCCTCATGCCGGTAGCGATGGTTGAAGCTTATGAAGACAAGGATGTGGAAAGGCTGCAGCGACTTGAAGTCATGCAGTGTATGGAATGCGGAAGCTGTTCGTACGTCTGCCCTGCAAGGAGGCCTTTGAGCTTTACCCACAAGATGGCAAAAGGATTTTTGAAGGAGGCGACGAGTAAATAATGGAGAACAAATATCATGGTAATTTAGAAATATCATCAGCTCCTCACTTAGTCGGTCCTGTAAATACGACTAAGATCATGGGAATGGTGCTTATCGCCCTTATCCCTGCTTTTGCGGTGGGTATATACCAGTTTGGATACAGGGCTGCAGTGCTGACAGCCGTATGTGTTGCAGCGTGCGTTTTATTTGAATATCTTATGAACAAGATCATGAAAAGAGAACAGACTGTCGGAGACCTCAGTGCAGTGGTTACCGGCGTGCTGCTCGCTTTTAACTTACCCGCAGGGCTCCCTTACTGGATCGCCGTTGTGGGCTGTTTTGCTGCGATCGTAGTAGTGAAATATCTGTTCGGCGGACTTGGCCAGAACCTCGTAAACCCTGCCGTAACAGCCAGGATCTTCATGTTCATAGCATTTGCGACTGAGATGACCACATGGCCTACAGCAAGAGGAACAGGGCTGGATGCAGTGACATCGGCAACTCCTCTCGGCGAGCTTTCACACGGAGGCATCGATGCTGTAAGCGCTTCGAATCTTGATATGTTCCTCGGAAACATCGGCGGATGTATCGGTGAAGTGAGCGCATGTGCGATCCTCATCGGAGGAATATTCCTCATTCTGACAAGAGTTATTTCAGCTCATATCCCGGTAAGCTTCCTTGCGACTGTATTCGTATGCGGTCTCATCTGGGGAGGACTTGACGGGGCGATCTTCCATCTGTGTGCCGGCGGCGTGATGCTGGGTGCATTCTTCTGCGCTACAGACTATGTGACATCACCTATGCTGCCGTCAGGCAAGATCATATTCGGTATCGGCTGCGGTCTGTTCACTATGCTTATAAGACTGTTCGCATCATACCCTGAAGGTGTGTCGTTTGCGATACTCTTAATGAATGTGCTTACGCCGTACATCGACAGAATAACGGAAAAACTCAGATACAGACTGCCTAAGAAGGCAAAGGAAGGAGCTAGAAATAATGGAAAACAGTAAATTCAAAGAAAATATCCTTCCGGTAATAGTACTGGTCTGCATATGTCTCATAGTAACTCTGGCACTGGCAGGGACTTACAGCGTGGCTAACCCGATAATCGAAGAAAACCAGCGTAAGTCAGCTGACGAAGCGAGAATGGAAGTCCTCCCGGACGGCGACAGCTTCACTGCATATGACGGAAAGCTGGTCGACGGTGTCATCGACTGCTATATAGCGGACAACAAGGCAGGCATGGCAGTTACAGCAGGATATAAAGGTTTTGGCGGTACTGTCAAAGTCATGATAGGTATAGATGCGGAAGGTAAAATCACGGGAGTGAAAGTGACAGAACACTCTGAAACACCGGGACTCGGAACCAAAGCTGCAGATCCCGGATATCTGGAACAGTATAAGGGCGTCAGCGAGGTTGCCGGCGGAAGTGTCAATGATGATACTGAAATAGATGCTGTTTCCGGTGCTACTATCACATCAAATGCCGTATACTGCTCTGTGGAGGAAGCTCTGAAGCAGTTCGAGGAATGCGGAGGTGTTAAGTAATGGAAAATAACAGTAAGCTTCAAATAGTAACCAAAGGTATAATCAAGGAGAATCCGGTACTGGTCCTCCTGCTGGGAACCTGTCCTACACTTGCGACAACTACCAGCGCGATCAACGGCCTTGGCATGGGTATATCTACTATGGTCGTTCTGATCTGTTCAAATATCGTAATATCGCTTTTGAAAAATATAATCCCGGGAAAAGTCAGGATCCCGTGCTTTATCGTAGTTATCGCAGGATTCGTAACTGTTGTACAGTTCCTGCTCAAGGCATATCTGCCTGCACTCGATTCAGCGCTCGGTCTTTACATACCGCTGATCGTAGTTAACTGTATCATCCTGGGAAGAGCGGAAATGTTCGCTTCGAAGAACGGTGTGCTGGATTCGGCTCTTGACGGTCTCGGCATGGGCGTCGGATTCACACTGGCTCTCGGTCTGATGGGACTTATCAGAGAATTCTTCGGAAGCGGTACGGTCTTCAATATCGATATCATCAGCCACACTCCGCTGACTCCTGCGGGGATCTTTATGCTGGCTCCGGGCGGATTCTTCGTATACGCGATACTGGTAGCTGCCGTTAACTATTTTACAAAGGGCAAGGCTATAAAGAAGAAGGAATTCGGATGCAAGGGCTGCATGATGGCTGACACATGCGGCGGAGTATGTGATGAGAAGGAGGCTGAATAAAAATGACAAGTATTCTAGCTATAATGCTGACAGTTATCCTTACAAACAACTACGTACTGGCAAAGTTCCTGGGCATATGTCCGTTCCTCGGCGTTTCCAAGAAGCTGGATTCGGCAGTGGGAATGGGTGCAGCTGTAACGTTCGTAATGGTGCTGGCTACAGCAGTAACATGGCCTATCCAGATATATGTGCTGGATAAGTTCAATATCAGTTATCTTCAGACAGTTGTATTCATCCTGGTCATCGCAGCGCTGGTACAGCTCGTAGAGATGACGCTCAAAAAATATATGCCGCCTCTTTACAGATCGCTCGGTGTATATCTTCCTCTGATAACGACTAACTGTGCGGTACTGGGTGTTACTATCCAGAACATCACAGACGGATATAATTATGTCGAATCGCTGTTCTGCTCGTTTGGAGCCGGAATAGGCTTCCTGCTCGCAATGGTTCTGTTCGCAGGAATGAGAGGAAAACTCGAAAAATGCAAAGGTATCCCGGAATGTTTCCAGGGAGTCCCTATCACACTGGTCACTGCATCGATTCTTTCCATGGCGTTCATGGGATTCTCAGGTGTAGTTGCAGGTATATTCGGTTAGGGGGTGTGCAGGAATGACGACAATAATTGTTCCTACTGCGATAGTAACAGGAATGGGTCTGATCGCGGCAGTCATCCTGACTGTTGCATCCAAGCTGATGTATGTTCCTGTTGACGAAAGAGTCGCAGCAATAAGAGAAGTGCTCCCGGGTGCAAACTGCGGAGCATGCGGATTCGCAGGCTGTGATGACTATGCAGCTGCATTCACAGACAATCCGGGGCTCAGCTGCTCGCTATGTCCTGTAGGCGGTGCGAGCGTGGCTTCGCAGATCGCAGGTATCATGGGAGAGGAAGCAAGCTCTGCTGAACCTCAGGTGGCAATGGTAATGTGCCAGGGAAGCTTTGGCGTTACCAGACAGATCATGGAAGAAGACAGAGTCACATCATGTAAGGAAGCAAAGATGTTCTATGGCGGGCAGTGGGCATGCCGTTTCGGCTGCCTGGGTCTCGGCGACTGCTATAATGTCTGCAAGTTCGATGCGATCACTGTAAACAACGGCGTCGCAAAGATCAACAGAGACGTCTGCGTGGGATGCGGAGCTTGTGCGAATGTGTGTCCTAATGAGATCATCAGCATGGTCAACAAGAAGAATCTCGTGTTTGTTGCCTGCAAGTCGATGGAAAAAGGCGCAAAGACGAGAAAGACATGCGAGATCGGCTGTATCGGATGCATGAAGTGTCAGAAAACATGTAAGTTCGACGCTATAAAAGTCGAGAACAATGTTGCCAAGGTCGACCTTGACGCATGCAAGAACTGTGGTATGTGCGAAAAGGAATGCCCTACAGGCGCTATCGTAAACTACAGAAAGAAAAAGAAACCAGTCAGGAAAGCTGCGGAAACCAAGCCGGCAGCAGCAGAGGCTCAGTCTGCACAGGCATAAGCTGCTCGCAGGCATAACAGGTATAAGCCGGGCTGCAAACCACTTGCGACCAGTCGCAGGTTTCGGACTTGACTAGTATTTATCAGGAACCGGGAACCGACGGGAAAAGGATCTTAAAAAGCGTATACGTGGCAAACGCCATAACTTATGTGATATGAAAAACGCTTTGATCCGGGACTTGTCGCCCGGTTCTTTTTATATAAAGAAAACCTCGCGTATGATGATTTTTCTTGCACAGCAGTCAATTTCTCGCAGAGAAATTGACTGCGCTCCAGTGTTCGCTGCGCGCCAATGTTCGCTGCGCTCACTCCTTCGGCTGCGGCTGCGCTGGTGTTGATCTGTATTTCGCAGAGCCGATGTCCGGAGCATTAAAAGTATGTATGAGCACACCATTATTTGTGTAGAAATCAGGTTTTCAGATGATATCTGCACAATGGCGCCTACATCTGTGTATATGCTCGTGAAGAGTAAAAATCAATACACAGGAAATTTCAGATTTTCGCTAAAAATATCCGATTTTGTAAGATTTTGGTATATTTCTATCGTTTTGGCGATTTTCGTTGTGTAAATTTTTTTCAGCGTCACATCATCCTGCACATCTCAAATGCGGATTGTGCAGGATTTTTTTCGAGGACGGAATAATACACAAAACCAGTCACTCTCAGCACCTACTGGGATCAGGGGGTCAAAAAATGATTGCCGATATTTACATAAAATGCTATTATTTTTTAGAAATGTAAAAATATAGTTGAAAAATGCCAAGGCAAATGGTAAAATATGGTCAGAGAAATACCTGGGTGTCCCAATGTTAAAATGCTTTCACCAATGAAAATGCATCCATGAAATGTGGTCGATGGGCAAAATTATTTTGAGATAAGAGAGGCTGTCCGATATCGGTCTGGAAGGAGGAATGGCGAATGCAGTTTTACCGTGACAAAATTGAAGAACTGTACGAATCATTATATAAACAGTATGAGCTTTGCAGGAAAGAATATCATGTGTATCCTGCAGGGAATCTGATAAGTGCGAGGCAGGGGGATAAACAGAGATATTTCAATGCGAGAACAGTAGATGGCAGATATCTTAGAAAAGATATCACTTCACATGAAAATGAGATAAAAGCATTGGCAAGAAAAGGCTTTCTGGGCAGAATGATTAAACTGATGAGAGCAGATCTCAGGAAACTGCAGCAGCTTACTCGAGATTTTCAGACTTTCGAAGCGGATGAGATCATTTCGTCAATGGCTTCTGTATATAAAAAACTGCCCTCGAACTGGCTGACGCAGTATGTCAGATACAATGATCATCAGAATATATCATTTGATCCGCTCCTTGTGACAGACAGGAACAGCCAGGCTTCCGAACGTATGAAAATACATAGAGCATGGGCTGAGGCACCATATGACTCGAGTCGTTTCAGGGAAGAAGAAAAGAGTAAAGTGACATCCAAGGGACTCAGGATGCGTTCGAAATCCGAAGTGATGATAGCAGAAATGCTGTATCAGTATGGTGTACCATTCAGATATGAGCAGTTACTGATGCTTGACGGGAAAACATTCGCGCCTGATTTCACATTCCAGGATGCAGTGCTTGAGCTGTTCTATATGGAATACTGCGGGATGATGGGCGACCCGGAATACGTAAAACGGCATATGTGGAAAAGGGATATTTATGAACAGAACGGAATCGTTCCATGGGAAAATATCTATTATATTTATGAAAACAACGGGGATATAAATATGCAGGAGATCCGGCATTTCATCGAAGACAAGATACTGCCGAGGCTGTAATGGCACATCTATTTCGGAAGCTTTTTCAGTATGATATAAGCCAGGATACCGATGACAGCGCCGCTTATGACGCCTGAAATTATCAGGACCGGAAAGTAGATAAAGATCTTCAGATTCGAGATAAGGAATGCGGCAACCAGGATCTGTCCCAGATTGTGGGCGACGCCGCCGGCCATGGAAACTCCTGTGACTGAAAAGAGGCCTGTTTTTTTCAGCAGGATCATCACGAACATGCTGAGCATTGCGCCAGCCAGTGAATAGAGGGCGCCGAAAAGCCCGGAGAACAGGAGTCCTCCGATAAATATACGGATCAGATTTATCAGCAGTGCATAATGTGCGCCCAGATAGTAAAGCGAGATGATCACTGCCAGGTTAGCGATACCGAGTTTGATGCCTGGGATCCCGAAATTGAACGGGATCAGGACTTCTATATAAGAAAATATGAGAGCCAGAGCCGCCAGCAGGGCAGCGGTGGTTATCTTTTTTACATTACTCGTGTTTTCCATTATCAACCTCTTTCTCACCTTGCGACTGTGTCGTAATGTCTGTCACCGCCTGTTATCTCGACAACGATCTTGTTTGGAAGACAGATGATGGTTTCACCGGACTTTGCAATGCTGCTCTGATGTACGCAGTCCTGACCTTTGCAGTCGGAAAAACTCATTGAAACGGTACCCTTGTTTATGGTAACCTTATTAATATGATCATTGCGGTCGATGGAGATCTCACGGTCTTCATCAAGGGGATATGAACCGAAGAACTTGCCGCCGCAGGTTATTTCAACGAGATCTCCTTCGGACTGACCAAACGAAAAAATATATGATATGGCGAGGCCTGCCAGAATCAGTGCACACGCCAGTAAGATGTCGGCTTTTTTGAACATAAAAACCTCCGGAGGTGTTATATGGGATACAGTAACAAATCAGCATGCAAAACCCGCCGTTTCCAGGCTTCACATGTGCTTCGCGCCGCTGCAGTCGTAATGCTTGCAGCCTTTGCAATTATAACACATACAGGCTGTGGTGACAAAGAGCTTTCAAAGACAGATTTCGCACTGAATACATCGTGTACGATAACGATATACGGCATGAGTGGAAGCGACGGCGAAGCAGTCCTGGATGACGCTTTCAGTGAGCTCCGCAGATACGAGAACATGCTCAGCAGAACGGTCGAGGGAAGCGATGTCTATAATATAAACAATGCGGGCGGCGAGCCGGTCGAAGTGTCCGATGATACGATAGCAGTACTGAAGCTCGGGATAGAAATGGGAGATATCTCAGATGGCCGTTTCGATATAACTGTCGGCAGACTGACGGACTTGTGGAACTTTACAGGAGATGATCCTCATGTACCTGAGCAGGCAGCGATAGATGAAGCATTGAAATCAGTGGACTACAGAAACATAGAAATTGACGGCAACACCGTGACGCTGGCAGATCCGGGGGCGGCCGTAGATCTTGGCGGAGTTGCAAAGGGCTATATCGCAGACAGGCTAACGGATTTTCTCGAGGAAAAAGGGATAACATCTGCGGTAATAAATCTCGGAGGGAATGTTGCAGTCATGGGATCAAAGGAAGACGGATCCCCGTGGAATATCGGTATAGAGCGGCCGTACAGCGACCGCACGGAAGTGATTGGTTCGATGGAAGCCATAGATGCCACGGTGGTCACATCGGGAACATATGAGCGCAAGTTCGAAGAAAACGGCGTATTATATCATCACGTGCTGGATCCGGCAACAGGATATCCCGCACAGACGGACCTCGAGTCGGCCACGATAACTGCAAAGCGTGGCAATTCTGCGTTTTGCGATGGACTGTCGACCGTCTGCCTGATCTCCGGTATGGAAAAGGCGCAGGCACTGGTGCGCGAGCTTCAGGAGAAGTATCCGGAGATGGAGCTGGAGGCCGCGTTCATTGACAAAAATGACGATATGGTGCAAACTGATGGAATGAAAATAAAGCCGGTCGATTAGCTGACACGAGGAACAGCCGGCGCGAGGAACAGCTGACACGAGGACAGCCGGCGGCCATGGGACTTATGCAGTTCCGGGTGAGGGTGACGTGTCGTGAAGCAATTTGAGATACGAGCCGGCCGGAAAACGGACAAAACTGACAGAGGGAGGACGGATCACTGAAAACAATAGACATAATAGTTCCCTGCTATAACGAAGGCGATAACGTAGAACGCTTTTTTGCAAAAACGCAGGGGATAGTGACATATATAAACAATTACTCATTCAGATATATTTTCATAGATGACGGAAGCACGGACGACACACTTGCCAGAATAAAAAAGCTGCGCGAGAAGACCGATCTCAGATATATCTCGTTCAGCCGGAATTTCGGTAAGGAAGCGGCGATGTACGCCGGGCTCAGGGCTTCGCGAGGCGATTTTGCAGTGATAATGGACGTGGATCTGCAGCATCCGCCGATCCTGATAGCCGAGATGATACACAAAATGGAAGAAACCGGCTGTGACAGCTGTGCGGCGAGACGAGTGACCAGAAAAGGCGAGCCGCGCATCCGAAGTTTCTTCGCAAGAGCATTTTATAAAATGATGAACAGATACAGCGACATCGAGATAATCGACGGGGCTGTAGATTTCAGGCTGATGAACAGAAAGATGGTGAAAGCGATCGTCAGCATGCCGGAGACACAGCGCTTCTCAAAAGGGATATTCGCATGGGTGGGATTCGAGACGGAATGGATCGAGTTCGAAAATGTGAAGCGTGTGTCCGGGGAAAGCAAGTGGTCGCTTTGGAGTCTGATGAAGTACGCGGTAGACGGGTTCATCGATTTTGCTGCATCACCGCTCAAATTCGTAGGTGTGTTCGGCGGGGTCACGACTGTGGCTTCAGGCATATATCTGATAATCGAGATCATGAAGACTCTCATAATGGGTAAGGACATACCGGGATATGCATCGACGATATGTCTCATACTGTTCTTTGGCGGACTGATCACAGCGGTGCTCAGCGTCATGGGAGAATACATAGGCAGGATGTATATGGAAACGAAGAGGAGACCTGTGTATATAGAGAAGGAAAGCAATATCGATGAAAATTAAGGTCAAGCAGTTTTTTGGAAGACACAAGCTGATACTCGCATCATTCGCATTCCCTGCGCTGATAATGGTGCTGGCATTTGCAGTAACAGAGATATACCCGTTTGGAAGCAGCCAGATCGCGGTCATAGATATGTATCACCAGTATGTCCCGTTCCTGAGCGAACTGCAGTACAAGCTGCAGGAAGGCGGCAGTCTGTTTTATACCTGGAACGGCGCAGGCGGCAGCAACTTCTGGAACCTGATCGCATATTACGGGGCAAGTCCGCTGAATCTGCTGCTGGTGCTGTTTCCGAAGAAGTTCCTGATGGAAGGCATCACGCTGATCCTGGTGATAAAGGTCGGGCTTGCGGGAAGCTTCATGGCGATGTATCTCAAATATGCAGACAAGGCCCGTGACTGGGGTATAGTCGCGTTTTCGACCATGTATGCGCTCTGTTCGTATGTGCTGGCATATTACTGGTGCATCATGTGGATGGATGCGGTGATGCTGCTTCCGCTGTGCATACTGGGACTGAACCGGCTGATCGATGACGGCAGGGTAGTGCTTTACACGGTTTCGCTGGCGCTGATCGTGTTCTCGAACTACTACATGGCAATAATGGTGTGCATTTTTATAATGTTCTATTATCCTGTGCTTTATTTTATAAAAAACAGAGCAAAAGGCGCAAAGAAGTGCGTCATCACGACGGCCGGGGCGGTGTTCTTTTCGCTGCTTGCAGTAGTGATGGCGGCAGTGATGCTGCTTCCTGCCTATATAAGCATGCAGAGCACATATTACATTTCTGTGGATATGCCGGAAAATACGGCTTTTTACAGCGATGCGCTTGATATTTTCAATCAGCTGCTGCCGTACAGTGAACTGACATTCCGTGAGGGACTGCCAAACCTGTACTGCGGGATATTTACAGTGATAATGCTGGTGTTCTACCTGGCGAGCAGGGCTTTCAGCACGAGAGAAAAGGTGCTGAATGCGGCATTTCTGGCGTTCATGTTCCTAAGTCTGAATATAAACAAGCTGGACTTCATATGGCACGGCTTTCATTTTCCGAATCAGCTGCCGTACAGGTATACGTTTGTCATATGTTTCGTGCTGATCGGAATGGCGTATAAGGCTTTCCGGGTCCTTGATACTGTAAAGATCCGGCATATATGGATCCTGTTCGTTTCAGGAGCGGCATACTATCTCTTTGCGCAGAAACTCATGACCGAAAATATCGACGATATGAACCTGTTCTTTTACGGAGGCCTCGCATGGCTGGCTCTTTACTGCTCGGTACTGCTGTTTTACAGAAAGGAGCTTGTTTCAAAGGGCGCGATGATACTGCTGATCGTGGTGCTTGTGACGGCAGAATCCGTTTCGGCGGTGTGCTCGGCATTCGATACGATCGGAAATACGCAGCGCGATGCGTATTATGAGAATTACGACGATATCACAGGGCTTGTTGAGAGCAGGAGTGATGAATTCGCAAGGATGGAGATCAACGGCAATTATATACTCAACTGTCCGGCGTTTTATCATTACAAGGGACTGTCGCAATTCTCTTCATCGCTTAATGCTGATACGACAGCGCTGATGGAGGCGATAGGGCTGGAAGGGGAACCCAGGAAAAACAGATTCAACTACAACCAGACAGACCCTGTAACTAATGCTATGCTCAATGTGAAATACCTTATATCAAAGAATCTGCCGATCGATGATCCTGATTTCGTGCAGGTCGACAGGCAGGGCAATTCATATTTGTATGAGAGCCGATATCCGTTGTCGATAGGATATATGACAGGAAATGAGATCAGGACGTGGGATACGCACAGCAGGAATCCTTTCGAGGTGCTCAACAGTTATGTCAGAGCGGCGACATCGAACAAATATGACAATGTGTTTGAAAGTGCCGGGAAGCCTCAGCTTTACACTGCTAACGCGAAGGCTGAGTATGGCGGCAGCGGCAAAGTGAGCATGCAGACAGAAGATCAGAGTAAAAAATCCGAAGTGATCCTGAAATACAAAGCGGCATCTGCGCAGAAGTATTACGTCTTTGTAGAAGCGGACAATGCAGATGAGATAGTAGTCAATGAGAATATCGAGGACCTTGACGAAATACAGATCCGGAGCGACTGCGGATCGATCGTCAATATAGGAACCGTCAGCGAAGGTGAGGAATTCACGGTGGCGGTGAAGTATGACGCCGGGGATACCGGAGATATAACATGCTATGTATGCTCGCTTGACTATGAGACGTGGGACGGTGCATATGCGATGCTTTCAGAGCATATGATGGAGGTCACGGACAGCGGTGACAGGTTCATCCGCGGAACAGTCGATGCAGGCGATGGCGGGATGCTTGTCACATCCGTGCCGTATGAGCGCGGCTGGACTCTCAAAGTCGACGGGGTCGAAAAGGAGATCCATGAAAAGACCGGCGGAGTGTTCATATCGACCTCACTCGATGCAGGAGAGCATGAGATAGAGCTCAGCTTCACACCGCCTGGTATCATTGCAGGAAGTATCGCTGCATTCATATCGATCCTGATCCTTGCAGCGTATACGATCCTGAGAAAGCGCAGGCTCATGAAGCTCCGCGCCAGACTCGTATCAACTCTGTCAGAAGCTGCGGTATCTCAGCAAGAGGTATCTGATTGTAATAAAACATTATAAAATCGTTTTCGATACCCTTGATAGGGATGCCCAGGTCTTCGGCTTCCTTTTTCAGGGTGTCGATTTTTTTGTCCGAACGGACCTTCAGTATCACATTCACCCCGGAGGATGTATTCTTTACATCGATGAAGCCGGACGCTTTCCTTTCGAACGTGTCGGTGACGGCTGCAAGCTTCTGTGAATACAGCTTCCTGAGCTTTTTGATATGTGTCTGATAGTTTCCTGTCTCCATGAAAAGCGCGAGCGTAAGCTGCTCCAGCTTCGAGCATGTCTGTGTATAATCCTGCGCTATCGAAGAAAAAAGAAAGTTCATCTCGTCGGGCAGCACCATGTAGCTTATCTTTACAGCGGCAAAAAGCGTACTTGAAAACGAGCCGAGGTAGATGACGTGGCTGCTGCTTTCCAGCCCTTTCAGCGCAGGCACGGGCCTGCCGAAGTACCGCAGCTCGCTGTCGTAATCGTCTTCTATTATGTAGCTGTCGTTTTCTGCCGCCCAGTTGAGCAGTTCATACCGCCTGCCGACAGGCATCACGGCTCCGGTGAAGATATGGTTCGACGGGCTGACATATGTGGCAGTCCTGATATTCGTCGGGAGTTTTTCTATGGAAAGGCCTCGGTCGGTCACGTCCACAGGGGTTATCGCAAAGCCTCTGTCGCGGAAAATATTGCGGACAGGCAGGTATCCCGGGGTCTCAAGAGCGACGTTCTCGATGCCCATTTTTCGGAGTATCGTGCATAAATGGTTCGTGATCTGCTGGGTGCCCGCACCTATGATGATCTGGTCAGGGGTGCATGAAACACCGCGCGAAACGTAAAGATATTTGGCGATCTCTGTACGCAGCACCATTTCACCCTGCGGGTCGCCGGCAAAAAACAGTGTTGGTGAGTATTCCGTGATGACCTTGTTCATGCATTTTTTCCATTTGTTGAAATCAAAGCAGTCCGGATCATATTTGAGCGGAGCGGATGTTTCGCGCAGCGTGCTGTCGATGGAAGACACGTGCAGCGAGAAAATATTGTCCTTTACAGGAGCAGCCTTCTGCGAATGAGAGAAGACACGCCCCACGTAATACCCGGACTGTGCGCGGCTGTATATATAACCCTCGACCAGAAGCTGGTTGTAGCACTGCTCTATAGTCGTCACACTGAGCGTCGTGGACTTTGCAAGCGAGCGCAGAGACGGCAGCTTTTCACCTTCCGTGATCTCCCCGCTCAGTATCGCTTTTTTTATGTAATCGTAGACCTGCAGATAATACGGCCTTTTGCTCTGTTCGTCGAGCAATGGAAGTATAGCTTTCATAAATGACCTCTACTGTTATTATAAAAATATTTATTTTTGTATATTAATTTATATACAATCATCATGTATTATAGTATAGAATAAAGAATAATCATTGAAAAGAGGTTTTATGATGCAAACAAACTCGAAAACATTCAGGCTGGTGCTTACAGCTCTCATGATGTGCCTGATCATGGTGGCGATCCTTTTCATACGCGTGCCTATCCCTTTCACTCAGGGGTACGTGCATCTCGGTGATGCGATGATCTTCCTGGCTGTTCTGGTCCTGGGGTGGAAATACGGCGCGGTCGCTGCAGCACTCGGCGGGATGCTGGGAGACATAGTCGGAGGATTTGCGGCATGGGCGCCGTGGACATTCGCGATAAAAGGCATCATGGCGCTGATACTGGGTCTGATAATAGCGAAGGCATCAAAAAAAGAGGATATAAGCTGTAAGAAGTTCATGCTCGCGGAGATCCTGGGTATGATCGCAGCGGGTATATTCATGGTGGCAGGATATTACGTGGCTGAAGGCGTCATGTACGGCAACTGGGTGGCTCCGGCACTGGGAGTGCCGTGGAACATAGGTCAGTTCGTCGTTGGCATGATACTGGCGACAGTGATAGCTGCAGCACTTTCCAAAACTCCGGCGGCAAGATATTTTACGTATTCACAAAAAATCGTCACAAAGAAATAGTATAATCAAAGAGACAGACATGGGTACGAGTCAGGATACATACTTACTCGTACTTTTACTTTTAAAAGACTGTCAAAAATGATAAAATTAAACCCTGTGCAGGGGAAAAGGGGGCATGACGATGAATACACTAAAAATAAGAGAACTGTATCTGCAGCCGGGAAGACCCAAGATCGCGATCCCGGTAGTCTCAACAGATCCCGTGGAGATAAAGAACGAATGCGTGGAGATCACGGAGATGCCGTGTGACATGATAGAGTGGCGCGCAGACAAATATCTGAGCGCAGTGCCTGACCTTGAGAAAAAGCTGAAACAGAAGGAGTTTTATCTGGATTCGGTAAAGCTGCTGGACGATATCAATCTGATCGCCGAAGACATACCGATCATCTTTACGATAAGGAGCAGATCCCAGGGCGGAGATGTACAGCTGTCGGAAGAGCATATGGCGGGGATCAGAGGGCTGGCAGCTCAGAGCGGACTTGTGGATATGGTCGACATAGAGCTGCTTGACGGCAGTGGCAGGTTCAACGCGGAGATGATAAAAAAGCAGGTCGATGAAGTGCATTCGTACGGATGCAAAGTCATAATGTCGCACCATGATTTCGACGGGATGCTAAAGCCTGAACAGATGGTAGACATAGTGAAAGCAATGGCCCGCATGGGCGCAGACGTCTGCAAGCTGGCGGTGATGTCCTTTACAAAAGAAGACACTGAGCTGCTGCTCAAGACGACTGCATACCTGAACAGGAATATAGATGTGCCTATAGTTATGATAGCCATGGGTGAAGCCGGAATACCGGCAAGAGTGGCTGCAGGCAAATACGGTTCATGCATCACGTTTGCGTCGGGACTGGAAACGTCTGCGCCGGGGCAGGTGGATGCATACACGATGAAAAGGATGCTTGACGATTACTATGGCAGAGAGGAACAGTAAATGGCAGATTTTATCAGGATAGAAAATCTGATATTTGATTATGTAAAGCATGAGGACGGCTCGGCGCACAGGGCTATCGACGATGTCAGCTTCAGCATCGGGAAAGGAAGCTTCACGGCAGTCATAGGGCAGAACGGATCGGGGAAATCCACGCTCGCCAAGAATATAAACGGACTGCTGGTGCCGACGTCCGGGAAGATATATGTCGACGGCATGGATACTTCTGATCCCGGGCATATATGGGACATACGCCAGAAGGTCGCGATGGTTTTCCAGAATCCGGACAACCAGATCGTATCTTCGATCGTTGAGGATGATGTCGCATTCGGTCCCGAGAATCTCGGTGTGGATCCTGCGGAGATACGCAGACGTGTAGACGAAGCGCTCAAAGGCGTTGAAATGTACGATTTCAGAAAAAAAGCGCCGCACATGCTCTCGGGCGGACAGAAGCAGAGGATAGCGATAGCCGGGGCGGTGGCGATGGAGCCGGAATGCATAGTGTTCGATGAACCGACTGCTATGCTCGACCCGCGAGGACGCAAAGAGGTGCTTTCCGTAATAAAGAAGCTCAATTCAAAAGGTATAACAGTGCTGCTGATAACTCATTTCATGGAAGAGGCGGCGCAGGCAGACAGGATCATCGTGATGGATCGCGGTGTGAAGAAGATGGAAGGCACACCGGACGAGATATTCCGCGATGCGGCGAAGCTCAAGGCTCTCAGCCTGGACGTCCCGCCTGCGGTCGATCTGGCGCTCAGGCTCAGAGAAAAAAATATAGATATTCCGGAAGGCATCTTGACTATAGATGATATGGTGGCATACTTATGTCGATAGAAGTAAAAGGACTCACTCATATATACAATGAAGGGCTGCCGCACGAATCGGTCGCGCTCGAAGATGTGACATTCAGTGCGCAGGACGGACAGCTGGTAGGTATAATAGGCCATACGGGATCCGGCAAGTCCACGCTGGTGCAGCACCTCAACGGCCTGCTGAAGCCCAAGTCGGGCTCGATAGTGGCAGGCGGCACCGACATCACGGAAGACGGAGTCGTGATGAGAGATATAAGGAAAAAGATAGGGCTGGTTTTTCAGTATCCTGAATATCAGCTTTTTGAGGAGACGGTCGCAAAGGACGTGGCGTTCGGACCGGCGAACCTGGGACTTTCCGAGACTGAGATAGACGAATGCGTCAAAGAGGCGATAGAAATGGTCGGTCTCGATTACGAGAAAGTCAGGAATGTTTCACCGTTTGAGCTTTCCGGCGGTCAGAAAAGGCGTGCGGCGATAGCCGGCGTTATAGCGATGAAGCCCGAGGTGCTGATACTGGACGAGCCCACGGCGGGGCTGAATCCAAAGGCGCATGCTGATATCCTGAATATGGTGGAGACGATACACAGAAAGTCAAAGAATATAATTTTTCTCGTTTCCCACAATATGAATGATATCGCGAGGATGTCCGACAAAGTGCTGGTAATGAACCACGGCAGACTTGTGATGGACGGGACTCCGGCGGAAGTCTTTTCGCGCGAGGAGGAGCTCAAGTCAATGGGACTGGCTCTGCCTGACTCGATGGAGATCATGATGCGGCTGAAAAAAGCCGGAATGGATATAAACACTGACTGCCTGACGATGGATGAAGCGGCAGAAGAGATAGCGAAGGTACTGGCAAAATGATAAGAGATATCACCCTGGGACAGTATTACCCCGGAAGTTCATATATACACAGACTCGATCCGAGAGTAAAGATCATGGCTACGCTCTTTTATATCGTAGCTCTGTTCGTAGTCGACGATTTTATCGGATTCGGGATCGCTTTCATCGGACTTGCGGCGACGATAGCGATATCGAAGGTGCCGCTGAAATTCATACTGAGAGGTCTGAAGCCTGTATTTCTGATAATCGCATTCACGTTCCTGATAAACATGTTTATGGTCAGGGGCGAGGTGCTCGTGTCGTTCTGGTTTCTTTCGATAACTAAAGAGGGGCTGCGTACTGCGGTATTCATGGCCGTGCGTCTGGTACTGCTGATAATCGGCTCATCTCTGCTGACACTTACGACGAAGCCGATAAGCCTTACCGACGGTATAGAAGCGCTGCTTTCACCGTTCAAGAGGTTCGGGCTTCCTGCCCACGAGCTGGCGATGATGATGACGATAGCGTTAAGATTCATACCGACGCTCCTTGAGGAGACTGACAAGATCATGAAAGCTCAGCAGGCCAGGGGCGCTGATTTTGAAAGCGGCAATCTGCTGCGCAGAGCGAAGGCGCTGGTGCCCATACTTGTACCGCTTTTCATAAGCGCTTTCAGGATCGCCCAGGATCTCGCCATGGCGATGGAGGCTAGATGCTACGGCGGCAACATACAGCGTACGAGGATGAACGGCATGAAGCTGGAAAAGTGCGACCTGGCGGCATCGCTGGTGTTCGCGGCATTCATCGCAGTGATAGTGCTGGAGAGGATTTTCATATGAGACAGCGAAAAGCAAAAGATCTTGACAAGAGGCTACAGGAATGCAGTGCGTTTATGATAGAAAAGCCGCAGTCGGCTGACAGCCGGCGCGGATCGGAGTGTCTGCGTGAAGGAAAGCGCAGCGGTGCGGAAAGCAGCGGATCGGATGCGGCTGCACGCGAGCATGATCCTGCGATGGAATATTTCGGCGCTGGCAGGGAAGGGCGCGAGATTTTTCTGGAGATAGGCTGCGGCAAAGGGCAGTTCATCACCAGCAAGGCACTGGAGCATCCTGAAGCGGATTTCATTGCGATAGAGGGCCAGGAGACCGTGATACTGCGTGCGCTCGAAAAGGCGAAAGCTCTCGATGGTGATACGGGGCGGCTTTCCAACCTCAGATTCATGCTGACATTCGTGCATTCTATGGATGAGCTGTTTTATGAAAATCAGCTGTCAGGGATATATCTCAATTTCAGCGATCCGTGGCCGAAGGCGCGCCATGAAAAGCGCAGGCTCACGTACAGAGACAGGCTCAGAGATTATGCCTGGGCGCTGAAATCGGGCGGATTCGTGGAAGTGAAGACGGACAACGACGCGCTGTATGATTTTACACTTGAAGAGATAGAGGCTGCGGGTTATCAGATCACAGAGCAGACAAGAGATCTCCACAGCAGCAGTTTCGAGTCGAAAAACACGACTACAGAATACGAAGATAAATTCAGCGGACGCGGGAAGAATATAAATTACGTCAGGTTCACGGTCTGAGCGGAGCTGCAGGGTGTCTGTATTGTCAGGTATGTCAGGCATGCCGGAGTGCAGGCATGCCGGAGCTGCTGAACGGATCGCGTGACTGCGATATCAGAATATATGAAAAACGAATAATAAAACGGGAGTGCAGTAAAGTATCAGTGCATTCCCGTTTTTTTCGTTTTTCGATTTTTCGATTTCAGTGATCTGCACCGGTGCTGCTGATCATGCAGGTGCCGGTCGTACAGCAGGTCAGGGGGATATCCTGTCCGTTAAAGAATGTCGATCGTCTCTCCCGCGAGGGCCTTGTTCATGCTGCGGACTGCGCAGAACTTTCCGCACATACTGCATGTATCGCTGTGATCCTCTTCGGGGCTTCGGCTGTCGCGGATCGCCTTTGCGGTCTCAGGATCCAGTGCGCATTCGAATTGTGCATCCCAGTCGAGATTTCTTCTCGCATCGCCCATCCTGTCGTCTATATCCCTTGCTCCCGGGATCCCCTTTGCGATGTCAGCTGCATGAGCAGCTATCTTTGAAGCTATGATCCCCTGTTTTACGTCGTCGACATTCGGCAGAGCCAGATGCTCAGCCGGCGTGACATAGCACAGGAAAGCCGCGCCGTGCATCGCAGCCACAGCGCCGCCGATAGCAGCCGTGATGTGGTCGTAACCCATGGCGATGTCAGTGACGAGAGGCCCGAGCACATAGAATGGAGCACCCATGCATAGCGTTTCCTGGACCTTCATATTTGCAGCGATCTGATCGAGAGGCACATGTCCCGGACCTTCGACCATTACCTGGACATTGTGATCCCACGCACGCTTTGTCAGTTCACCGAGCCTTACGAGCTCCTCGATCTGGCATACATCGGTAGCGTCTGCGAGACATCCCGGACGGCATGCGTCTCCAAGAGAGATAGTGACATCGTGCTTTTCGCAGATATCGAGGATCTCATCATAGTATTCGTAGAAAGGATTCTCCTCGCCGGTCATGCTCATCCAGGCAAATACAAGGCTGCCTCCTCTGCTGACGATATTAGTCTTTCTCTTGTGTTTTCTGATCTGGTCGATCGTCTTTCTCGTGATACCGCAGTGCAGCGTGACGAAATCGACTCCATCCTCAGCGTGCAGACGGATCACATCGATGAAGTCCTTTGCAGTGAGAGTCGCGAGATCGCGCTGATAGTGTATGACGCTGTCGTATACCGGGACCGTACCGATGATGGCCGGGCACTCGGCAGTCAGTTTCTGTCTGAACGGCTGTGTGTTGCCGTGGCTCGAAAGGTCCATGATCGATTCCGCGCCCATCTTTACGGCGTGCATCACCTTCTGCATTTCCACATCGTAATCCTTGCAGTCCCTCGAAACCCCGAGATTTACATTTATCTTAGTTCTCAGCATACTGCCGATACCCTCCGGATCGAGGCATTTGTGAGCTTTGTTGGCACATATCGCCACCTTGCCCTCAGCAACCAGCTTCTGCAGCTTTTCAGCCGGCATATTTTCCTTCTCGGCAACAGTCTTCAGTTCCGGTGTGAATATCCCTTTTCTTGCAGCGTCCATCTGTGTTGTATAATTCATCGTATCCTCCTTGTTTTTTTGTGGATATAGAAAAAAGTGCATGCACCTGAGGCACATACACTTTTGTAATAAGCATATTTCATATGTGATACATAATGTAAAACATATATAAATATTTTTCCTACGTTGGCATTATCCACATCAGGTTCATGGGTCGGAACTTTTGTTCCCTCTCAGCCTGTTACACAAGCTCCCCGTTATTTAGTTCACGCATTTATTATAGTCGTATCGTCACGCTTGTCAAGAGGTAAAATGCCGTATGTTGAATGTCGGTTGAATGTCCGTATGTTGAATGTCCGCTGTGCAGGGAGTGGTGTCGCACTGATTTCAGCCGTAAAAGCGGGATTTGCAGGCCTCGACGGCTGAAAAATGGGAAATCGCAGCGTGTCGGCTGTTTTATATAAAGGTGCCGGATACTTGTTTTTACAGGTTTCAGCCGAGATGTTCAGTTGTGTGGTTTGCACGGCTGAAAAATGGAAATCAAACAATGAAAACCGCATGATAAAACTGTGCTCTGCATTGCTTATTCGGATATGATTTCCATATTTCCGCCACAAAGGAGTGAAAGAAGTGCTGTTATGGCTGAAACTGGTGCGCCGGGATCGGGAGGCGGCATTACAACCCCTGTATATAGTTTCGCGGATCGTCAGGTTCGCTGTCTTTGCGTATCTCAAAATGCAGATGATCGTCTTCCTCAAACTCAAAAAGTGAAGTCCGGCCGATACGGCCGATAGTGTCGCCCTTCGAGACTATCTCCCCGAGCTCGATCAGATCATTTTTCGCCAGATTGCCATATACGGAAATGATATCGTTGCCGTGATTTATTTCAACAGTGATACCCAGCTTGTCATCTTCGTCTATGCGCGTAACTGTTCCGGATGCGCATGCGCTGACGGTCGTTCCGGACGGAGCTGCGATATCTATACCGCTGTGGGTCATATACTGATCGAGAGTTTTGTGATATATAGGCATATCCATGGAATAATCCATGATGATCTCGCCGGTAACGGGAACAATAAATGATGAGCCGTCTGTTTCCCCGCTGTTTCCCGAGGCGTCTCTGCTGTCTACTATGTTCTGCGATGCTTCTGTGCTTTCATCGACAGATTTTTCCTTGACGACATCTGCAGCCTTTTCCGGCTCCATATTGTCATGCACCTTGTCGATACTGGCTTTTACGACAAAAATAGAAACTATCGCCATAAGACAAAAGCATAATACCAGAGCGGCAGCAGGTCTGTCTTTTTGTTTTTTATCCTGTCTCATGTATATCTTACCTCCTGTATTTTTTAGTATCGACAGACACAGGAAAATTAATACTGCTAAAAACATGTAATTGTGCTATAATTGTATACAGTTTTGACGGCATTCGAACGCAGGAACAAAACTTAAAAACTACAATAAAACAAGAGGTGAAAAATTATGGCGGAATATCATTTAGCCAGACAGAACGGAAGAAACATACCACAGGAAGACAAGATCTTCGGGATAAGCAACAGAGCGAAAAAGATGATCGCTGAAGAAGGCGCGGATAAAGTCATCAATGCGACTATAGGCTCGCTGCTCGACGATGACGGCAGACTGATCGTGCTTTCGTCAGTTGACAAAGTGTTCAGAGAGCTCGATCCGCAGGATTATGCAGACTATGCGCCGATAGGCGGGACACCTGCATTCAGAGAAGCTGTGAAGAAGGCAGCTTTCGGATCATATGAGCCGAAGGGATTTACAGAAGCGGTAGCTACTCCCGGCGGCACAGGCACGCTCAGAAACGTGATAGCTAATTATTCCGAACCCGGAGATAAAATCATCACCTCGGACTGGCACTGGGCGCCATACAATACCATCGCAGGCGAGATAGGCAGAAGTGTTGCGACATTCGAGCTCTTTACTGCAGACAGAAAGTTCAACTGGGAATCGTTCAGGGAAACTGTGGACGGGCTCCTGAAAAATCAGCAGAGCCTCGTTGTGATACTGAACACTCCTGCGCATAATCCTACCGGATATTCGCTGACGCTCGAGGACTGGGACAATGTGGTCAAAGTGCTTACAGAAGCGGCGGAGACAGGAAAAGCGATAGCGCTGGTAGTGGATGCGGCATATATAGATTTCGCAGGGGACGAAGAGGAATACAGAAAGTTCCTGCCAAAGCTCGAGGAGCTTCCTGCAAACGTGCTTCCGATCATAGCGTACAGCCTTTCCAAGACATATACGCTTTATGGAACGAGATGCGGAGCTATGATCTGCATGGCGAAGACGAAAGAGATCGCAGATGAATTCAGGCGTGTGTGCGAGTATTCGTCGAGAGGTTCATGGTCGAACAGCGCCAGAATGGGTCAGGTGATACTTTCGAAGATATATGCCGACAAGGAGCTGCTCGGGAAAGTCGACGAGGAACGCGCATACTACAGAGGTATGCTGCTCGCAAGAGGCAGAGCATTCGAGGAAGAGGCGGAAAAGGCAGGACTGGAGACTGTTCCGTTCGATGCGGGATTCTTTGTATCGATACCGTGCGACGATCCGGATGCGATCAGTGCAGAGCTGGAAAAGCAGGGACTGTTCATAGTTCCTCTTGCAAAGGGTCTCAGAGTTTCGGTCGCTTCGGTTTCAGAGGAAAAGTGCAGGAAGATACCTGCGATGATCAAGGCGGCAATGGGCGAAAAATAAGGTGTCCCTGCAGTTATGTATGGCCGGCCTGCTATGTGCAGAAACCGCAGAGGATGACTATAAAACCGGCAAAGACAGTCGCGATATCTGGCAGATGCGGCTGTTTTTGAACCATGGAAGTGTAGGTGAAGAGTACCGATCTGATACTTGGAAACCTGCACTTGTTTTTTATGATAAGGATAGTGACCGCTCCGGAATACGTTTTTGGAGCGGCGCATATGCCGGTAAAACTGTCACTCATCTTTCTGTTGTGGATCGCTGATCAGTGCTCGAATCGATGGTTTACAGAGAAAAAGAAAAGAATACATATTGACAATATTTTACAAATGTGCTATATTTTATCACGTAAACATCCTGCCTGTCCGGGCGGCAGAAAGAGGTATTGCTGAATAGATTTTTATTCCAAGGGAGGAGATTATTATGAACGGCAGCAATTTTGACAGGGAAATATCATTCGATATAGTTGAGCACATAGGCGTGATAACGACGTATTCGACGGGGTGGAACAAGGAACTCAATCTCGTCAGCTGGAACGGTGCCGGGCCTAAGTATGATATAAGAGAGTGGTCACCGGATCATGCGCATATGTCAAGGGGAGTCACGCTGCATGAAAAAGAAATGAGAACGATACTGGATCTTATCAGAAACAGAAATCGAAAAAGCAGATATGACAATAGAGGCTCAGGGGGCAGTGGTCCGAGCCGGTCCGGCATGCCGGACAGCGAGCTGCGGCGCATAAGGGGTGAAAGCGATGACGGTGCCGGCGCCGGTGAAAGCGCATGTGCGGTGAACGCATGCTCTGAAACTGCCGGCCGGAGAGATGATGCAGATCAAGGAGATAAGCACGGCGCAGAGCCCGTAGGCACGTGCGATGAGCATGGCGGTATTTCGTGTGCGTGCGATACAGGACCTGCAGAGATCGGCTGCGGGATAGATGAAGATGGATATGAGGAAGATGAGATGAGCAGCGTCTTCTGATCAGTCTGACGCAGGCACTTTTTCTGTGCCGGTACCGTCTGGTACCGGCTGCAGTGAGGATGCCGCATATGTGCCGGCCGTGGCTTCCGGGAAACATGGTCCGTGGCGGCAATACTGTCAATACTGAACCGCATGTGGTTTTTACTCTGTGCATATGATATACTGAATATGTTTCATCCATATGAAAAACAAGAGAAAGGGTAACATATATGAAAATAAGGTTACGCATAAATCCGGGGGACAGTTTCCGGGAGCTCACGAGAGAAGAACCATTTGCGCTGAGAGAGCTGGCGGGAGAATTCAGGAACGAACTGTCGGCTACGGTAATGCTGGCGCTGGTCAACGGAAAGTATGAAGAGCTTACTTATGAAATAACTGATGACGCAGATATAACTTTTCTGGATATAAGAGATCACAGCGCGTTCATTGCGTATCAGAACAGTCTTTGCCTCATATACCTCAAAGCAGTGCGAGATGTTATGGGAGGCAATGCTGCTGTAAAGATAGAAAATTCGCTGAACAAGAGTCTTTACACGGAGATAGAGACGGATCAGCCTGTCACGGAAGAACAGCTGAGTGCAGTGGAATATCGCATGAAGGAGATCGTTGAAGAGGATATACCTATTGTGCGCGAAGTCTACAAGCGTGATGAGGCGGTCGGGATATGGGAAAAGTACAACTGCATGGAAAAAGCGAGGCTGCTGGAGGAAACGAAAAGCATCGTAAACGCCAAGTTTTACAGGATAGGCGGGTACAGGAATTTTTTCTATGGCCTGATGGCGCCGTCTACGGGGTATATCGGGCGTTTCCAGCTGATGAAATACAGAGAAGGAGTGCTTCTGAGATTTCCGCAGCCGGCAGCTCCGGATCGACTGCCGGGATACATAGATGACAAACAGATATATGCGGCTTTTGAAGAGGAGAAAGAATGGCACAGACTGCTGGGAGTATCATATCTTCCGGATCTGAACGACAAGATACGTGCAGGAGATGCCAGGAAGTTCATACTGCTTTCTGAAGCTTTGCATGAAAAGAAGGTCGCCGAGATCGCAGACTGCATCACCAGACGGAACAAACGACTGATATTGATCGCAGGGCCGTCTTCCTCGGGCAAGACGACGTTTGCGAAACGTTTGTGTGTACAGCTTATGGTAAACGGTCTGCAGCCTCTTTACATGGGTCTGGATGACTACTATAAGGAAAGATGCGACTCACCGGTAGACGAGGACGGAAATTATAATTTCGAGAACCTCGAAGCGCTGGATATCGATCTTTTCAATGATAATATGAACAGACTTCTGGCGGGAGAAGCTGTGGATCTGCCTGAATTCGACTTTACAAAGGGACAGAAGGTCTTCGGCAGGAGAATAACATCGCTCCAGATGGATCAGCCTATAGTCATAGAGGGCATACACGGCCTGAATGAACGGCTGACCGAGAGGATCGATGAAAGCCAGAAATTCCGCATATACATAAGTCCGTTCACGCAGCTGAACATCGACAGGCATAACAGAGTGACGACTACGGATGCCAGGATGATAAGACGTATAGTGAGGGACTATGAATTCCGCGGAAGTTCTGCTGAAGAGACTATCGCATTGTGGCCGAAGGTCAGAGCGGGGGAGGATCGGAACATATTCCCTTACAATGACCGGGCAGATGTGATGTTCAATTCGGCGCTCACATATGAGCTTTCTGTACTGAGAAAGTATGTAGAACCTATTCTGGAGGAAGTGGATGAGCGCAGCCCGGAATATGCCGAGGCGGTGCGCCTGCTGAAATTTATCAGGTTCTTTGACAGCATAGAGGATGACAAGGTGATACCGAACAACTCTATAATAAGAGAGTTCATCGGAGGGAGTGTATTTGTAGAATAGCTTTGCCGTAAGGGCGGATGTGCAAAACGCAATGCGTCTGCCTGCCGGAAATTTTGATAAATCAGTAAAAAGGAGTTAACAATGATTGCAGTAATAGGTTGTGCAAAAGAAACTGTCAATGTAAAGATGAATATGCCTATGGACGAGGGCGAGCGAGCCCTCATGGGTATAGAAGAGCCGAAGACTGAAGCGGATATCAAGGATGATGAGATCGCTGTAAAAGACAGCGGATGTGGAGTGAATATCGCAAAGCAGCTTTCAGCGCTCGGATATGAGACGGAATTCATTTCTGTGGTAGGTGATGATACGCTTGGAGCAGCAGTGAAGGCGGGTCTGGATGACGCAGGTGTAAAGCGCGGAGGTGTCGATGTGATGCCGGGAAGCACTGCTGTAGATGTGCATTTTCTGAATGTTCTGGGTGAGATCGTGATGTTCAATAAGAATCTGGAGGCGGTCAAAAAAATAACCCCTGATTTCATTCGTTCAAAAGCGGATATACTGGACAGAGCGGATCATATCGTTGTTGACGGAAGTATACCTCGGGAGACGATAGAGTACATAGCCGGGGAATACGGTCCTCGCGACAATGTCAGGATATTCTTTGATCCGGCCAGCGTTTCGGGAGGGTATAAAGCGGCAGATGTACTGGAACATTTCCATTGTGTGCTGCCGGGCAGGATGGAAGCCGAGGCGATGACAGGGAAGACTGTTCTCAGTGAGGAGCAGATTAGAGAAGCGGGGCTGTTCTTTGAAGAAGCGGGCGTAGACAGATGCGTGATAACTATCAAGGGCGGCGGCATGTATTACAGAGAAGGCGAGTCTGAAGGGATACTCAGACCGGAAAAACTGTTCCCGTTCGGGAGCACTTCGGGAGCAGGAGATGTGGTATCGGCAGCAGTGATAGCAGGTACGATAGAAGGGAAGGATATGGAGACTGTCGCTAAGGAGGCAATGGCAAAAGCGGCGGCGTTCCTGTCTGAACTTGGTCTTAAAGCAGTGGAGGACTGATCTGCGCAGCAGCGGTGAGGAGATTTGCAAATGATAACGTACGGATATGAAATACCTGTAAATGAATACAACTCGATCAGAGAGTCGGTAGGATGGAAAGTGCTTGAGGAGGAACTTGCTCAGAAAGGGCTGGATGGCTCAGAGTTCCTGATAGCGGCTTATGATGGGGAAAAGGCGGTGGCGTCTGCGAGAGTCGTTGGCGACGGCGGATACATGCATCTTATCGCCGACGTTATGGTGCGCCCTGAATATCAGGGAAGAGGCATAGGCGCGGAAATGCTGAAAGCGATCAGCGGCTGGTTTGAGGAGCTCGCCTCTGACGGCAGCTGCATATTGATCAACCTCATGGCGACGAAGGGGAATGAACCGTTTTATGAAAAATTCGGGTTTGTGGCGCGCCCTGACGACAGTATGGGGGCGGGAATGGTCCGATGGATAAACGGGTGATTTTACAGTAGAATAGAGAATATGATCTGCCGGGCAACTGTTATTGATAAAAAATATCAGTTGCCCGGTTTTTTGTGCAGAAAAGGAGAAAAAAGTGCAGAGAAGGGTGGCGGGAACAGAAAAGAAACACGGCAAGGCGTGTACGAGGTGCGCGACTTGTAAGCGTTGGAAATACAAGATTTTGCATGGCAAAAAAACACAAAAAACTTTCATGAAAACTATTGCATAAATCAGGATAATGTTATATACTACAAAGGCTTGTGTAAGGCGATGATGTGGGAAGTTACCTTGCTATAGGAGAATTTCCACTGAGAATTGTCCCCACGAAGATGGGGGCGGAGGGATTCGCTGATTTTTTGTTTTGTGTAAAACATAGGAAACACACGAAACCGTGTACGACGCAGGCGAAACCACTGTACACGCTCTGCGAACCGCCGGAACTTGCGGTTTTGAGTGCGGTTCGGAAGCAGAAAAATCAAGCTTAAAGAACCCCTTGTACGAGCATAGCGAAAACAGTACAAAAAATTTAGGAGGAAAGAAATGAGCGAATTACAGAAAATCAGAATCAAGCTTAAGGCTTATGATCATGCGCTTCTTGATCAGTCGGCAGCAAAGATCGTTGAGACTGCAAAGAAGACAGGTGCCGAAGTTTCAGGTCCTATTCCGCTTCCTACAGAGAAGGAAGTTGTTACGATCCTGAGAGCGGTCCATAAGTACAAGGATTCAAGAGAGCAGTTCGAACAGAGAACTCACAAGAGACTGATCGACATCACCAGTGCGACAGCAAAGACTACAGATGCACTCACTAAGCTGGATCTGCCGTCAGGTGTCGACATCGAGATCAAGCTCTAGTAAAAGAGCGGCAAAATCAAAAGCGAAGGGAACTCCCTTAGTATGACCGCGAGGCGGTCCGCTGTAAGAAACATTGTGCCGATCACCTGAGAAGGTGATGCGGACAAGAAGGAGGAAGAATAAACCATGAAAACAATTTTAGGCAAAAAGATGGGCATGACGCAGATCTTTAC
>CAKQIZ010000015.1 GCA_934247125.1 uncultured Clostridia bacterium | reverse complement strand
GAGTCTTTCGTGACTGAGATATCACCGATCGAGATCTCTTTTTCTGCATCGGCAGCCTTTTTTTCAAATACAGCATTGATCGTCACATCAGAAGCCGGCATCTGAAACTTGGAATCCTTGATGGAAATGTTTTTTCCGCTGCTGTCCGTAGCTATGAGCGACTTCAGCGTGTATCCGGTATCCGGTACTGCTGTGATCGTGACGGTATCACCTTTTTTTGCGGATGTCTGGTCGACAGTCACGGTGCCGTGTGCTGTAGCTGCCGTCGTGATCTTATATGTCTGTGCAGTTTCGGCGGTCGCGACCGTTGCTGTATGCTTTGATTTGTCCAGCGTCAGCGTCAGATCGCTGTAGCCGTCTGCAGAGATGACGCAGGTAGCTGTAGTATCACTGAAGCCTTCCCCGATACGGATCTGCCTGTCAGTCGGCAGTAAACGGTAGTTGGAACCGGTGTCCTCAAAATCCCAAAAACCGCTGGCTTTTTTATATGAGGTGCCGGCGACCTGAACGGAAGAAATCGCCTGAAACCAGTCTTCGTCATTCGTGTTGAATGTGATCGCAAATCCTTTGCTGATGCCTGCTGTTGTGCAGCTTGCGATCTTGTCCGGCGGCGCCTTTTCCGCTGCGGCAGCAGGAACTGTCCCCATTGCGGCCCCTGTGATCAGCATCATGGCTGACAACAGGAACGCCATAAATTTGTGTTTGTTTTTTTTCAATATTAATCTCCTCTCTACTAAATGGCCCTGCAAAAGTTAACGAGAGCTAACTAAGTTAGTTTTAAATAACATCAGCATAACATGCCCGAGGGTTAGCGTCAACTAATATCTGAAATATACTCACCTTTCTTATCTTCTGTTATTTACCGGAAAACAATCTCAACAACAAAACATTTGCTGACTATCACTTGCTTTTCTGATATAATTATGATGGAATGGAGACAACATATTTTTATGATAGATAATTATGGCAGAGTGATAGATTATATGCGGATATCTGTCACGGAACTTTGTAATCTCAGATGCAGATACTGCATGCCCGAGGAAGGGATCGTCAAGCGCGCTCATGAAGAAATGATGACCGCTGAAGAGACGATCGATGCAGTGAAGGCGGCAGTTTCACTCGGGATAAAGAAGATCAGGATAACTGGCGGGGAACCTCTTGTAAAAAAGGGGATCGTCAGGCTTTGCAGTGCGATCTCGGCGATAGAAGGCGTCGAAGAACTCTGTATAACCACTAACGGGACGCTGCTTCCCAAGTTCGGAAAGGAGCTGCGCGAAGCGGGGGTCAGCAGGGTGAACATAAGCCTGGACACGCTGGATCCGGACAAGTACAGAGAGATAACCAGGGTGGGAGAGCTCAGTGAAGCTCTGGCCGGGATCGATGCGGCATTCGAAGCCGGGTTCGACAATATAAAGATAAACAACGTGCTGATGGGCGGGTTCAATGATGATGAGATCGAAGATTTCGTAAAGCTCACCGTCGACAGACCGATAGAGGTCAGATTCATAGAGCTGATGCCTATAGGCGGCGGCATGGATTTTGACAGGAGCGGATTTATCAGCTGTCAGCAGGTGCTTTCAAAGGTGCCGGAGCTGGAGCCGCTCGAGCACAGCGAAGGAGTGGCCGTGCTTTACAGGCTGCCAGGTGCAAAGGGCAGGGTAGGACTGATACGACCGATAAGCTGCGAGTTCTGCGGGGACTGCAACAAGATAAGACTTACTTCCGACGGCATGCTGAAGCCATGTCTGCACTCGGATGCAGAGATTTGTATAAAAGGGCTGCAGCTGGATGAGATGACGGAAGTGATGAAAAAAGCAGTGCTGCAGAAACCTGAGATGAGAGATGCACTCGATGCGGACAATCCGAGCCACGCGGGCCGGAACATGAACAGTATAGGAGGTTGACGATGGCGGCGGATTTTACACATTTCAATGAAGAAGGCAGAGCCAGGATGGTCGACGTGGGCAGCAAGTCGGAAACAGAGCGTACTGCTGTGGCGGCAGGAAGGGTCCTGGTGAACGAAGAGACCTTCAGGCTGATAGAGTGCGGCGGCATGAAAAAGGGCGATGTGCTCGGCACGGCGCAGATAGCCGGGATAATGGCGGCAAAGAAAACGTCGGATATCGTTCCGATGTGTCATCCGCTGATGCTGACAGGCATAGACATAAAGTTCAGCCTGAACAGGGAAAAGCTCGCTGTGGAAATAAGAGCTGAAGTCAGGTGCAAAGGCGTCACGGGCGTCGAGATGGAAGCACTGACGGCGGTTTCGGCAGCGGCGCTGACGGTTTACGATATGTGCAAGGCAGTCCAGAAGGACATGGTGATAGACAGGATCTGTCTGCTTTCCAAGAGAGGCGGAAAGAGCGGAGATATCAAACAGGAGGAATTATGGAATACAGAGCAGCGGTGATAACCATGAGCGACAAGGGCTCGCAGGGTCTCAGAGAGGATACTGCAGGGGATGCGGTAGTTAAGATACTCGAGGAGAACGGATGGAAGACAGAGTACAGGACGATGATCCCGGACGATATGGAGCAGATAAAGAGCGAGCTGATAAAATGCGCGGACGAGCTGGCAGTGACACTGGTGGCAACGACCGGAGGTACGGGATTTTCCATGAGAGACGTCACTCCGGAAGCGACGCTCGCAGTCGTTGACAGAGAGGTGCGCGGCATACCTGAGGCCATGAGAGCTGAAAGCATGAAGATCACACCGATGGGGATGCTTTCAAGAGCGGCGGCGGGCCTGAGGAAACAGACGCTGATAATAAACCTGCCGGGAAGCCACAAGGCGGCCTCGGAGTGTCTGGAGGCGGTGATAAAGCCGATAAAGCACGGCGTTGAAGTCCTGCTCGGAGAGTCAGAGGACTGCGCGGCCATACATCTGCCGCACGGCACTGTAAAAGCTGTATGCATCAGTGAAAAAAAGGGTGAGCAGAAGCACGACATAGGAGAGGCTTTCCTGAGAGCCGATCACGGTATCGAAGGCGATGCCCATGCCGGCAACTGGCACAGACAGGTGAGCCTGCTGGCTACAGAGAGCGTTGCCAAGGTGCAGAAAGCTCTGAACTTCCAGCTTAAGAGCGGCGATTTCGCAGAGAACATACTGACGGAAGGGATCGAGCTGTTCACACTGCCCGTAGGCACGAAGATGCAGATAGGCGAGGCGGAAGGCGAGGTAACACAGATCGGCAAGGAATGTCATCACGGATGTGCGATAAGAGAGCTTGCGGGTGACTGTGTGATGCCGAGAGAAGGCATTTTTGTCAGGATAACGAAAAGCGGCTGTGTGAAAACGGGCGACAGGATACAGGTGATGCAGTAAAAAGCAGAAACGTGCACTGCATTTACAGTAAAGAAATATCAAGGGGGAAAAGTAACATGATAAACAAAGTAACAGAAACCGTTTTTTATATAGGTGCGAACGATCATGATTTGGATCTGTTCGAGGGTCAGTATGTCGTGCCTGACGGGATGGCGTACAATTCATATGTTATAAAGGATGAAAAAACAGCAGTCATCGATACGATAGACAAGAGCAGGACAGATGAATGGCTGGTAAACATAGAGGAAGCTCTCGACGGTGCAGCACCGGATTATCTGGTGGTACAGCACATGGAGCCCGACCACTCGGCGTCGATCCAGGCATTTGCGGAGAAGTATCCGGAAACAGTGATCGTAGGCAACAAGAAGACATTCAATATGATCGGGCAGTTTTTCCCGACGCTTGAGATAAAGAACAGACTCGATGTGAAGGACGGCGACAGCCTGAAGCTCGGAGAGCATGAGCTGATTTTCGTATTTGCACCGATGGTCCACTGGCCTGAGGTAATGATGACTTATGAACCGCACGATAAGATACTCTTTTCGGCAGACGGATTCGGAAAGTTCGGGGCGCTGGATGTCGAGGATGACGACTGGGCATGCGAGGCCAGACGCTACTATATCGGTATCGTCGGAAAATACGGCGCACAGGTGCAGAACGTGCTAAAGAAGGCTGCGGATCTCGATATCTCTGTGATCTGTCCGCTGCATGGACCTGTCCTCACGGAAAATCTCGGATACTACATCGATCTGTACGATACATGGTCGAGTTACAGACCTGAGACTGAAGGCGTATGCATATGCTACACTTCGGTATACGGCAATACAAAGGCTGCGGCTGAGCTGCTGGCAGAGGAGCTCAGAGCGCAGGGCGAGGAGACTGTCGTAGTGAATGATCTGGCAAGATGCGACATGGCCGAGGCTGTGGAGGATGCATTCAGATATGACAGGCTGGTACTGGCGACTACTACTTACAATTCGGACATATTCCCGTTCATGAAGGAGTTCATCGACCACCTGACAGAGAGGAATTATCAGAACAGGACGCTGGCTTTCATAGAGAACGGATCATGGGCGCCTATGGCGATCAAGACTATGAACAAGGCTTTCGAGAATTCAAAGGATCTGACTATAGCTGAGAACAACGTGACCATCCTGTCGGCACTCAACGACAAGAGCAGAGCTCAGATAAAGGCACTCGCAGCAGAGCTCGCTGCGCAGAAAGCTGATGCAGAAGCTGAGATCGCAGCAGGCGGAGAAGCAGCTGAGGACGCAGGAACTGCCGGAGGAAAGAAAAAAGGTTTTGTCTGCACTATATGCGGATACATCTACGAGGGAGACACTCTTCCGGAAGATTTCGAATGCCCGCTCTGCGGTCAGGGACCTGAGGTTTTCGAGCCGATCGAGATCGATGAGTAAACGCAGATCTGCAGGCATGCAGACTATAAGTATCCAAAGGTGAAATATGACTGTGAACAATAAAAAGGAGCCGGCATTCGATGCAGATGCCGGCTTTGCATTAGAAAACGATATGCTGCATATTGGCTGTCACCTGTCTTCCGTCAAAGGCTTCGTGCATATGGCGGAGGAGGCCGTGAGGATCGGCGCAGACACGTTCCAGTTCTTTACGCGAAACCCCAGAGGCGGACGCGCAAAGGACATAGATCCCGAGGACGTGCGCAGGTTCCGTGAGATCATCGCGCAGCGCGGCTTTGCAAAACTGGTGGCGCATGCCCCGTACACACTCAACCCCTGCTCTGCGACGGAGAAGGTCAGGAATTTTGCGCATATGGCGATGGAAGACGATCTGAAGCGCATGGAGTGCATCCCGGGAAACTATTACAATTTCCATCCCGGAAGTCACGTCGGACAGGGCGTGGAAAAGGGTACGGAGCTGATCGTGCAGCTCCTCAATGAAGTGATGAAGCCGGAGCAGAGTACGGTGGTGCTTCTGGAAACGATGGCCGGCAAAGGCACCGAGATCGGCGGCAGATTCGAAGAACTTGCCGCGATAATAGACGGCGTCGAGCTCAAAGATAAGGTGGGTGTGTGTCTGGATACGTGTCACGTGAGCGATGCGGGCTACGATATAGCAGGGGACCCGGACGGAGTGCTCAGGGAGTTCGACGCTATCATCGGCCTGGAAAGGCTGCACGCGCTTCATATAAACGACAGCATGAATCCTGTCGGGGCGCACAAGGATCGCCATGCGAGGATCGGCGAAGGGTGCATCGGGTATGAAGCTCTTCAGCGGTTCGTGGATCATCCGCTGCTGAGAGGCCTGCCGTGCATACTGGAGACGCCGAACGAGCTGGATGGATATGCAAAAGAAATAAGCCTGCTTAGAGCAGGCTGCATTTCGGATCTTTGAGACCCGTAAGGATCAGCTGAGTTCGGTATACGCTTTATCGAACGTTATCACAACATAATATTTTTCATCCACGGCTTTGACAGCCTTTGATGCGATCCTGCGAAGCTGTGTTTCCGGGTATCTGCAGTCAGGAGCGAGAACGACGTCGAAGATTATGTTAATGTGCGTCGGACCGGGAACTATCCTGAAATCATGGATACTTTCTACGCCCTCGAGCGGCGAGAAGGCTTCTTCTATTATGCTGCGCATCTTGTTTATCAGAGGGTCGTTGACCTTGACAGGATCCATGTGGGCGACGAATTCGATGTGAAGCGATTCTTTTACGAGACGCTCGATGTTGTCGATCATGTCGTGACTTTTCACCAGATCGCCGTCAGCGTCAACTTCGATGTGTATCGACGCGAATATTTTGCCGGGGCCGTAGTTGTGGACCATCAGATCATGCATGCCCAGCACTCCCGGCTCGCGCTTCACCGTTTCAGTGATAGCCCTGACGAGCGATTCATCAGGGGCTTCGCCGAGCAGCGGGCTGGAAGTCTCCTTTACGAGCTGTATCCCTGACCATACGATGAAAAGCGCGACCAGGCAGCCCATCCAGCCGTCGGTCTGGATACCGGTGAATTTACCGATCAGAACGCTTGCAAGCACCGCACTTGTCGCGATGACGTCATTGCGGCTGTCAGCACCTGTAGCCATCAGAGTGACCGAATCGATTTTTTTGCCGATACTGACATTGAACATCGTCTGCCACAGTTTTATGAGTATAGCGGCGATGAGTATCATCACGGTCAAATAGCTGAATTGCACAGGATCCGGATGGATTATCTTGTCCACGGATGTTTTCAGCAGCTGCAGACCGAGCACGATTATAAGCACCGAGACGAACAGTCCCGTCAGGTATTCTATGCGGGCGTGCCCGTACGGATGATTCTTGTCCTCCGGAATTGAAGCCAGTCTGAATCCGACCAGAGTCATCACAGATGACGAGGCATCAGCGAGGTTGTTGATACCGTCGGCTATTATCGCAATACTGGCGGAAAAGACACCTGCGAGTATCTTGATCATGCAAAGGAGCAGGTTGGATACGATGCCGACTACACCGGCGAATTTGCCGTATCGTTCACGTACCTTGGGGTCGGATGTGTTCCTGTAGTCCTTTACAAAAAGTTTTATAAAAAAATTTCCCATTATGTCGATCTCCTGACTGGTCTCTGTCTAAGCGCCGGCCTGGCTGTCGCATTCTGCGGCTTTTTTCTTTTCGATTTCCTGAGCTTTTGCAAGAGCCTGTGCGAGCTGGTCTGAGCACGATGTTTTTTTCAGCCCGCATGTTATGCCCTGGAGTTTCTCGCGGACCTGATCGACAGTCATTCCTTCGGTCAGTGCGGCCAGAGCCTTGAGATTTCCGTTGCATCCGCCCTTGAACCGGACGTTTTTCACGATATCTCCGTCGAGCTCGAATTCGAGTTTGCGTGCACATACGCCTTTGGGTGAAAAATCATATTTCATTATTGTGAGTCCTCCTGTGTATTGCTTTCAGTACAGTATAGCAAATCTGCAGCAAAATGGAAAGCATGAGTGTGTTCTATCTGTTCACTACGGCCTGCAGCACGGTATTTGCGACAGCTCCGGCTACATCAGCACCATATCCGCTGTTTTCGACCAGTACGATAAAGGCATAAGGATTGCTTTCATCATTGAGGAATCCTGCGAACCATGCATGAGGTTCCTTGTAGTCGCCGACTTCTGCTGTCCCTGACTTGGCGCAGAGGCTGAGTCCCGGAAAGTTACCGGATCCGTAGTGGCTTACTACGTTGTTCGCCATCATTTCTGTGAGAGATGCAGCAGTCGTCGAATCTATCATATTTGTGGTTTTAGTCGTTATCTTGTCTATCTGTTTTCCCATGAATGTCGTCGGTTTGACGATGTTCGGGTGAGTCGCTTCGCCGTCGTTGGCGATAGCTCCCATGTAGACCATCATGGAGCACGGGTTGATCATGTCTTCCCACTGGCCTATACCGGTCCATGCCAGATTCATGCCGCTGTCGGGAAAGTCGAAAGTACCTTCGGCGGTCTTGATACCGTTGATATCATATGAGGACATGAGGCCTGCTTTTTCCGTGTATTTTTCAAGAAGGTCAGGTCCCAGCTTTTCAGCCAGCTGGCCGAAGTAGCAGTTGCACGATACTTCCAGCGCCTTTTCCAGATCAACGGTGCCGTGTGCGGAAACGTCAGTGACCGCATATTCTCCGCCGTAGCTTACGGAACCGGTGCAGTTGATCTCCCAGGAGTAAGCGTCATCAAGATTCTCGATCGCAGCTGCTGCGGTGACGAGTTTGAATATCGATCCCGGAACGAATGTAGCAGATGTGAACCTGTTGATATATACGCCGTCCTCCGGTTCGGAAGGCGGATCGACAGGGTCGTATGTAGGTGAGCTGACCATGCAGAGTATCTCCCCGGTCTTGTAGTTGTATACTCCGACAGTGCCGCTTCTTCCGGCGAGTGCTTCATATGCAGTGGCGCAGATGTCAGCGTCGAGTGTCAGTGTCACATCTTTTCCTGCATTGTTCAGGGAGTAGACTCCGTTTATCAGATTGTAACCGATGAGTTCGTCTGTAAAAGCGCGGTTTGCACCGGTCGAAATGTTGTTGTCTTTGTCTCCGGTTATGTGCATCAGTGCAGTTCTTACGGATGCATCGTCGTTGAATATCATACCGTCAGGGGTGTTCTGCATGAGGAGCGTGCCGTTCGTATCATAGAGTTTCCCTTTGGAAAGGTCGCCTTCGTTGTACACGTCGCGGTTGCCTTCGTATGAAGCCCAGTCGTCACTGTGTGCGACGTATCTGTATGAAAAAATCCCGACTCCGGTGAGGAGCACGAATGCCAGAAGCAGGCACATTATAGCGCGTTTTTCTATCTTTTTCATTTATCATCGTCTCCAAATAAATCTTCCAGTGTCAGCGGTCTTGAGTCAGTATCATGTCCGTTGTTTCCGGAGCTTCTGTCTGATACGGATGGATGTTTTGCCGGCGCACGGCGGCTCTGAGTGTCAGGCTGCCTGGAACGCGCAGGCGCAGAAGGGCGTGCCTGCTGTGCATGATGCGGTGAAGCAGTGCTTCCTGCAGAGCGCTGTGCCGGCCGTGCCGGGGGATGCTCGAAGCTTTCAAAAAAATCCTCGTCGGAAAAGTCCGTGTAGCGGATCGGTTTATCCCTGCTGCTCTGTGATTTGCTGACTACCGTAGTATCTTCGAATCTGCGGTCAGGCGCAGGTCTGCGGTTCGTGCGCTTTTTAGGCGCGGCCTTCGGAACTGCGCGGAATATCTCTTCAGGATCCTCCATCCCTCCGCCTTCGAGCTCCTGTTCGAATTCACCCTTCTTGTCGAGTCGTATCGCGAAGCTGGCATTTTGCCGTGTATCCGCGGCTTTAAGAAATGCCAGCAGTCCCCACGAGGCGATCATACTTGTTCCTCCCGACGATACGAAAGGGAAGGTGACGCCGGTCAGAGGGAGCAGGTCGACGGAGCCGAACACGTTGAGTATCGCCTGGAAGATGAACATCGAGGTCGCGGCACAGGCTGCGATGCTGTAATACGTGGATCTTCCGGCGATTATCGCTCTTACTGCAAAGACGCCGAGCGTTATTATGCAGAGTACTGTGAGTATCGCTATTATCAGTCCCCATTCTTCACTGAGCAGGCCGAATACCAGGTCAGTGCTGGCGGCAGCCACATCGCTGAGGTTGCCTTCGCCTGCGCCCAGTCCCGGCAGTCCGCCGCTGGCGGCAGCCGTCATCGTCTGCACCTGCTGGAAACCGCCGCCCGTAGGATCGTCCCACACATGGCCCCACGTTGCAAAGCGGGCTCCGATATAAGGTTTGAATCGGAGTATCATGAGCCCCATCAGACCTGCAGCCCCGACGATCAGTATCAGCTTTGAGAAGTCGCCGCTTCGCAGGAATGAGATCACAAGGAATGTCACGAAGAATATCATTGCGGTACCGAAGTCACCCATGATCGCCAGACATCCCAGGCAAAAGACGGAAAACGCCATGAATATGGTCAGGTTTTTCTTCTGCTGCAGTTCGTCAAGTGTTGCAGCACCTACATATACGAAGACTATTTTTACGAGTTCCGAAGGCTGGAAGGAAAATCCTCCGATCTGCACCCAGTTCTGAGCTCCGTATTTTATAGTTCCGAGGGCGAGGTTGATTATCAGCAGGAACACGCTGACGCCCATGAGTATGTATGTTATTTTCTTTGCTCTGTTAAGGTCGCGCAGATACCAGCAGAGCCCGAAGAACAGAGCAAGCCCCAGCACTACGCACACTGCCTGTTTGAACACCGATCCCGGATATGAAGAAGCGGTGACTGCAAGACTCAGCGTAGAGAGAAAAAACGCGATGATCTCCATCTCGAAGCCGACTCTCCTGAGCATGCGCATGAAGATCACGTAGAACCACATCAGTCCGCACAGCAGGAAAAACGCCATCGGCAGGTTCGCAGGAAAGTCTTCGCCGAGAGAGACCTTGAACTGCATGATCGTCAGCATCTGGAATATCGTCAGCGCGATGAGCGACGGCCACGGGGATACCGGGCGGCTTTTTCGCTTTCGTTTCTCGATATTGGCCATGCGCTCCTGCAGACTTACAGGATAGAGCGTGAAGTCCGAGCCTCCTATGCTCAGTATGTCGCCGGCCTTGAGGACGGTCGGCTCAGATACAGGTCTGCCGTTGATCTTTGAACCGTTTTTCGAATCGAGGTCATTGTATTTCCATATGCCGTCAGAGTCTCTTATCAATGTGGCGTGGCTTCTGGAAACGCTGTTGAGATTCAGGATGATATCGCATCCGCGTCCTCGGCCGATCAGGTTTTCCCAGTGAGTCAGCGGCACGCTGGAGCCGTCGGGACAGCCAAGGTAGGCCCATATCTCAGACGGGTTGCGAGCCTGCAGCAGCGAGCGTATCTGCCGTATCAGTATGAATGTCGCGAGGATCAGGAAGATCCAGCGGGCAGCTGTTGTAAAATATATCCCGGCCATGCCGGTCGCTGTATTTAGGAGTTCCATATGCCTTCTCCTTACTTTTCTCTAAAACACATTATATATCAGTAATTATAATAAAGATTTTTGTCGTTGCTGTGATGATACAGAAAAGTGCGGACTTGCGAAGGAAGGAACGAGATGCTAATATATGTTAAAAGGTGAGGGAGCGGCAGATGGCGGAAATGATCGCAGGTGATATTCAGAGAGGTGTTTATGTTCAAGTTTGCGTTTTTTATAAATGTGCCGGGTGTTTCACCGGAGACGTATTCGAAGGTTTTTGAGAATGAGGAGTGCTGTGGTCTGGTGGCCGGCGTGGATGGCGTCGATGCTGCGAAGCAGTATGCGTCAAGGCTGGCCGGAGATGGATTCGCGGCGCTCGATCTCAGCGGGAATTTCAGCGACAAGGCAGCTGAGGAGATAAGTGAAGCCGCAGGAGAGAGCGTCAGAGTATGCAAGGCGCAGTACACGATAAACGGGCTCACAAGGCTTAGCCATATCACTTCGGCAAAGGAGTACGGTGTGATCGTGAAGGTGGACGGTCTGGAAAAACCGCGTGGCGTCATGATGAAATCCGACAAGAAATGCACGACGGTGATCTTCGTGAACGATATGGCGCAGGCGAAGAAAGCTGCGGTAAAGCTTGTAGCGATGCGAGTGTCTTACATAGAGCTGTGCAGCTGGTTCGACCAGCTCAAGATGGAAATGCTGGACAGGATCATAGGATCCGCTGTGCCTGTCGGAACGTGCGGAGAAGTGTATCTGAGCCGCCGGGTGCAGAAAGAATGAGCGGCCGGCAGATGCAGTGGCGCAGGAGACATCATGCGGGATCATGCAGATGACAAAGTACAAATAACGAAACAACGAAAAAAGCTCCTGCCGGAGCGGTCAGTACGATGTACCGGCCTTTGCCGGGGGAGCTTTTCATATGATCAAAGTTTCAGCATATATGCTGCAGCAGGATTACTTGTAGTGGAGCAGCCTGTGAGCGTTGTGGCCCGACAGGATCGCACCGTCTTTGTAAAGTGCCTCTACTACAGGGTTTGCCTGTGATGTACGAACGTTCGACATCTTGTCTGCATTGTAGATCCCTTCTGATCTCTCAGGTCTTGCTCTGCCGATAACGAACGGCTGGCCTGCGCCTGCGATACATCCGCCCTGGCATGCCATTACTTCGACGAAATCATAGTAAGCTTCGCCTGCCTGTATCGACTGGATCAGATTTTCTGTGTTTTTCAGACCGTTTACGATAGCGATCGAGAGAGTAGGCTGGTCGCCGTCTTCAGCAGGTTCGCCGAACGGCAGCTTGACTTCCTTGACTCCTTCGAGACCTCTCACGCCTGTGAATGCGATCTCGTCGAGTTCAGTTCTGTTCTGAGGATCGACTACATTTCTGATAACAGCTTCAGTTACACCGCCTGTAACGCCGAAGATGACGCCGGCGCCGCTTCCGATACCGAACGGCATGTCCACAGCTTCAGGCTCGATATCTTCGAAGTTGAGTCCTGCTTCGATGATAAGGGAAGCGAGCTCCTGAGTAGTGATAGTTAGATCTACTGCACGCTCGTTGTCTAGCAGGAGATCTTCTCTGCCGACTTCGTATTTCTTTGCGGTACAAGGCATGATAGCTATATTCTTTACGACCTTTGCCTTTTTCTTGTCTTTGTTCTTTGCAGCATCGAGCTTAGCTCTTTCCTTGAGCAGTGAACCGAACATCTCCATAGGTGATTTGCAGCTCGAAATGTTGTCGAGGAGCTCAGGATGCTTGGTTTCTGCATATTTCACCCATGCAGGACAGCATGATGTAAAGAGTGGCAGCTTGCCGCCTTTCTGCAGTCTTTCCACGAACTCCTTCGCTTCTTCGATAACTGTGAGGTCGGCACTTGTAGTGGTGTCGTACACTTCGTCGAAACCGAGCTTTCTGAGTGCTGCAACGATCTTGCCCATCACGTTCGTTCCGTGAGGGAAGTTGAACTCGTCGCCGAGAGCTACTCTTACTGCAGGCGCGACCTGTGCCTGAACGATAGTATTGTCATCGTTAAGCATTTCCCATACTTCCTGGACATTGCTCTTGATAGTGATGGCGGCTGTAGGACATACTGCTGCGCACTGTCCGCAGTTCACGCAGTCTGTCTCTGCGAGAGGCATGTCGAATGCAGGACCTACGCCCATTCTTGAACCTCTGTCTGTGAAATCTATAGCGCCGACATTCTGGATCTCGTCGCATATACGGATACAGTCACCGCATAAGATGCACTTGTCAGGGTGTCTGATGATAGCAGGGGACGATGTATCCTTGGTTCCGTCCATACTGTAAGTCTCGAATCTTACAGTGTCCACGCCGAAACGCTTGGCGAGATTGAGAAGTTCGCAGTCACGTCTCTTTTCGCATGTAACGCAGTCTCTGTTGTGGTCAGCGAGCATCAGCTCGAGGATCATCTTCCTGTATTCCCTGATCCTAGGTGTGTTTGTCTTTATTTCCATTCCTGCTTTTGGCGGAGTGGAACATGAAGCTATGATGCTTCCTCTTTTATCTTCAACTATGCACATCCTGCATGCACCGAATGTCGAAAGCTGTGAATGGTAGCACAGTGTAGGCACTTCAAAACCGGCTTTGCGGATAAGTTCCAGAAGGTTTTTCTCGCCCTCGATAGGAACGGGCCTTCCGTTTACGGTCATAGTTTTTTTATTATTAATCGTACTCATCTTTAGCCCTCCTTAATGGCGTTGAACTTACATTTTTCCATACATGCACCACACTTGATACATTTAGCCGGATCTATCTCGAACGGTTCCTTGACTTTTCCGGATATAGCGTCCACAGGACATACTCTTGAGCAGAGCGAGCAGCCTTTGCACAGGTCTTTTTCGATATAGATAGTCTTCAGTGCCTGGCAGTTCCTGGTTCTGCATTTCTTCTCGACGATGTGTTCGATGTATTCGTCTCTGAAGAACTGGATCGTTGATTTTACAGGGTTTGCAGCAGTTTTTCCGAGTCCGCAGAGAGCTGTTGCGGTAACTGTGTCAGCCAGCTGCTCCAGTGTTTCAAGATCGGAAAGCTCGCCGTTTCCTGCAACGATCTTTTCGAGGAGGTCGAGCATTCTTCTCGTACCTTCACGGCAAGGCACGCATTTACCGCATGACTCGTTCTGAGTGAAGTTCATGAAGAATCGTGCAACTTCTACCATGCATGTGTCTTCGTCCATAACTACCAGACCGCCTGAACCGATCATAGCACCTGCCTTTTTGAGGCTGTCGAAGTCGAGCGGGAGGTCGAGGTGTTCTTCTGTCAGACATCCGCCGGAAGGTCCGCCGATCTGTACAGCCTTGAATTTCTTGCCGCCTCTGATGCCGCCGCCGATATCGTAGATGACCTGTCTTAAAGTAGTTCCCATAGGGACTTCTATAAGACCTGTGTTCACGATGTTGCCGGTCAGTGCGAATGCCTTTGTTCCGGGACTCTTTTCAGGTCCGATCGACTTGTACCAGTCCGCACCCTTTTCGATGATGATAGGCACGTTTGCAAATGTTTCAACGTTGTTGAGGAGTGTAGGCTTGCCGAAAAGTCCGTGTTCAACAGTACGCGGAGGCTTTACACGAGGCATGCCTCTGTTTCCTTCTATAGATGTAGTCAGGGCACTTCCTTCACCGCAGACGAATGCGCCTGCGCCCTTTACGATATGCAGATCAAAACAGAAGTCGGTTCCCAGGATGTTTTCTCCGAGAAGTCCGATCTCTCTTGCCTGCCTGATGGCATTGTCGAGTCTCTCTACTGCGAGAGGATATTCAGCTCTTACATAGATGTAGCCTTCTTTTGCACCTGATACAAAGCCGGCGATCATCATACCTTCGAGCATCTTGTGAGGGTCGCCTTCCATGATACTTCTGTCCATGAATGCGCCCGGATCTCCCTCGTCTCCGTTACATACGACGTATTTCTCAGCCGCCTTCTGGTTCTTGACCTGCGACCATTTTCTGCCTGCAGGGAAGCCTGCGCCGCCTCTTCCTCTCAGGTTCGAATCAGTGATGATCTTGATCGTTTCATCAGGTGTCTGCTCGAACATTACTTTTTCGAGTGAAGTGTATCCGCCGTAAGCTATGTATTCCTTGATGGACTCAGCATCGATCTGTCCGCAGTCTTCGAGGACGATCCTCGTCTGATGCTTGTAGAACGGGATCTCTTCCTGTTCTGGATATTGTATACCGTCTCTGTGATAGATGAGTCTTTCTACTACGTCATCGCCTGCGATCGATTTCTCAACGATCTCTTTGCAGTCGTCTACTGTGACCTTGAGGTAGAAAAGCTTCGAAGGTTCTATCCTGAGTACAGGTCCCATTTCGCAGAAGCCGTGGCATCCGCTCTTCTTGAGGCCTATACTGCTCTGACAGGCATCTGAATCGAGAGAAACTTCGCAGTTGAGTCCTTTTTCTTCAATCAGCTTTTTTATTTCATCATAGATATCCATCGATCCGCCGGCAACGCATCCTGTTCCGCCGCAGACATAGATCTTCTTTGTCTGTGTGTCTATGTGGCTCAGAAATTCTTTTCTGAATTTGTCTAAATGACTTCTATCTGTTATTTTCATGCGTTCCTCCTATTCCAGTTCTTCCAGTAAGGCTGTAGCCGATTCGGGGGTCATTGCAGGATATACCTTATCGTTTACGGTCATTACAGGAGCAAGTCCGCATGCTCCGAGACATGAAACCGTTTCAACGGTAAAGAGTCCGTCGTCCGTAGTCTTCTTGTCATTTGAAAGATTGAGACTGTTTCTGAGCGCGTTTAAAATAGGAATGGATTTTCTGACGTGACATGCAGTCCCATCGCATATTTTGATAACGTATTTTCCTTTTGGTTCTAATGAGAAGTTTTCATAGAATGTTGCAACGCTGTAGATCTTGGCAAGACTTACATTGATTTTCGCTGCAAGATACACAAGTGCTTCCTTTGGAAGATATCTGTATTCTTCCTGGATGTCCTGTAAAATAGCGACAATTGGTTTTCGGTCGCTGTGACGAGCAACTATTTCGTCGATCGTCGCGGTCATTTTTTCGTGATCCATTTTGGTTTGCCCTTTCTGCATTGAATTTTGTTAACGGTGTTCTGAGTTTTCAATAAACTTTGATAAATGATAATACAAAAATATTCTACAGTATAGTTAAAAAATTGTCTATAGTTTTAATCTTAAATATTGATTTTCTTGCGCAAAAAGTACAATTAGTGGGATTGAGTTGCGGTAACGAAACTACTTTTTGGGCTAAAAAGGAGTTAAAGTCGCACAGAAATCTCTCCTGAGGTAAGGATCTCGCGTTTTTTATCGCCATATATCACTTCGAGACCGCCATCATCGTCGATGCCGAGCACTTTGGCAGACCTGCCTTCGAGCTCTTTTTCGGGTGAGATGCTGTAGATCCCTTTATAAACGGTGACGTTTTTTCCGATCACCATACTCCGGTCACGATATTCCTGGATGAATTCGCGGGATTCTATATTTTCTGCAAATTTCAGCGTCCTCGATATTATCTCTGCAGCGAGGGCAGCTCTCGAGTATTCGCCGTCGACAGCACCGACGGTATCGCGGAGCTCGCCGGGAAAGTCTTTGACTGAGGTGTTCACGCCGATCCCGATGACGAGCGATTCGATGTGTCCGGTCTCGAAATCGGTGATGCCTTCGGTAAGTATGCCGCAGATCTTTTTTTCGTCCAGGTAAACGTCGTTCACCCATTTTATCTGAGCCTGTCTGCCGCATACGCTTTCGATGGCCTGTGCGACTGCGACGGAGGCCGCTGCTGTGACGAGCACAGATTTACTGAGATCGAATGTAGGTTTGATGATGATGCTGAGATATATTCCTTCGCGCGGCGAGAAGAAGCTTCTGCCGAGGCGGCCCTTGCCTGCAGTCTGCTGCATGGCTATGACTGTGGTGCCATGAGATGCGTTTTCCAGTGCGAGCTGCTTGGCACGGTTGTTGGTGGAATCCAGTGTATCGTAAATATACAGTCTGTTATTTTTATATCTTGTGAAAAGGTGCTCTCTGAGACCTTCTTCGGTTATCACATCTTCGTCATGGATAAGGTGGTATCCGCGGTTAGTCACGGCCTTTATAGTGTAGCCTTCCTCGCGGAGTGTGCGGATAGCTTTCCACACAGCTGTGCGCGATATGCCGAGTTCTTCGGAGAGCGCTTCTCCTGACAGATAATTTTCGCCGCTGCGCTGCAGGGCTTTTAATACGAGGTCTTTGGTTGCCATGATTTTCTCCCTGAAAATTTTTCTATACATTATTATAAGTATTCATATCGGCTATGACAAGCCATACTTTATACGTATTTGCTATTGCCCGGACGCAGGTGTAAAATATCGGCGCATGCCGCAGATGATGTAAGAAGGTATGCCGTCAACAGATCAAGATACAGGAAGCGCCTGCTGATTTCGCGGAAAAGTTCGGGAAGAAATAAAAATCAGGAAGCTGAAACTCGCGGGATAGCGGGCTTGCCGGCTGGCGAGCTCTTTGGCTAGTGAGCACCACATGACTTCTGCGAAAACCAAAAATCGTTTGCCGGCTGGCTGTTATTGGTAAAAACTGCAGTTATTCGAGTGTTTTTTTGATGTCGGATACCAAAAATGAAAAACGCATGAGTGGTTCTTGGTATTTTTCATGCAAAAATGCCGCAGTTTTCATGGAAGAGTTACCAACAAATCATAGGAAGAATCAGCGTTTTGGTAAACAGCCTCTTTGAAAAAAGCGATATTGCAGCAATTTTGCCGAATATGATGATGTCATCGCATGATCTTGGTAAGCGTCAGGGTGGTTCATCGTATATCAGGACATTTCTTTTATACTCAGATCGGCAAAGAAGTGGTTCTGTGATAAATCGTGAGCCGTTTTCTGATCTCTCTGAAATGCAGACACAATGCATCAAAAAATGAAAGCAATCATATCAGAAAATGCGGCAAGATAGTGCGCGAAAACAGTTGCTGAAACAACCGCGAAACGAAAAAACACTGCCAAAACAACAGACGAGTATGTATTTCTTTTGTATGCTGTATTCAGGTACAAATAGAGCAATTATATTGTAAAAAAACTGTTGTTGCATGAAAACAGAGAGGAGTCGAAATGAAAGGAATCAAGATGAAGAGAGGGCGGAAGGGCAGAGTAAACAGGCTGCTGGTCGCTCTGATCGCAGTCATGATGGTTGCGGTTTACGGGCTTGCGCCTGTCCAGCCGGTTACCGGTGTGGCTTTTGCTGAAGAAGCATGGTACACGATGGATGCGTACGGAAATGTCGTTGTCAAGGACGGAACGACAACGATAGATACAACATTGCAGTGTGAATCTGAAGTTACAACAGTAACTATTCCTGCAAGTGTAACTGAAGTTGAAGACTACGCATTTTTTGGATGTGAAAATCTGACAGTAGTAACATTTAAGGGTGAAACACCGCCGTCGATAGGCGAATGTGCTTTTGAATCACAAGGAGATGCTGTTACAGTAAATGTGCCGAAAGGTTGCAAAGATGAATATGAGTCTGCATTAGTGGAAAATTATGCATTTACTATGACAGATTATACGGTCGTTGAAGCCGGTGGCGGCACGGATCCTGTTGATCCGGTCGATCCGACACCTGCTGAAAAGGAACTCTTCACTTACCGCACAGTTGAAGGCGGAGTTGCGATCACCGGACTTGGAAAAGATTTCGCATTATCATCAGAAAACAGAGTTGAGACTATCACGGTTCCTGATACTATCGGAGGACAGCCGGTCGTTGGTATCGCCAGCGGAGCGTTCAAAGAAAAGTTTGTCGGGACCCTTTACGGTGGAGCCAACAGCGGTGTAAGAGTGATCACTGTAAAGCTTCCTGAAACTGTGCAGTACATAGACGATGATGCATTCTACGGATGCCAGGGACTTGCAGCAGTCAACATGCCGAGAGACCTTAAACGCATCGGTGAACGCGCATTTTACAACTGCAAGAACCTCGTTAATGCAGAATTTCCTGCAGGTCTCGAGATGATAGAATACGGCGCATTCTGGAACTGCTTCGCATTAAAGGGAAATGCTGACGGGATCATCGCGCTTCCTGAAGGTGCAAAGGTGCAGCTCACCGGAGCAGGACAGAACCAGGATTCAGCATTCTCGATGTGCTCAAGCGTACAGGGCTATGACATCAGCAATGATGAATTCAAAACTGATAAAGACGGCGTGATCTTTACAGCAGACGGAAAGACTCTCGTGCAGTATCCGCTGGGGAGAACAACATCATCATATGACATCCCTGAAGGAACTGAGACTATAGGTCAGAATGCATTCAAATGGCATCAGAGCGATACGAAAAATCCTAACAATCTCAAGACGGTGACATTCCCTAACTCACTGAAAACTGTTGAAAAGAATGCTTTCATGTGCCAGGGACTGACATCAGTGACATTACCGGCTCATATAAACTGGAGCGACAGCACTGGTGTATTCCAGCTGAATAAAAACCTGGAGACAGTTACTATCTGTGAAGGTGTTACAGATATTCCGGCTATGTTCTTCTACGGACTTGACAATGTAAAGGAAGTCAACCTTCCCAGCACTCTCAGGACGATCGGAGACAACGCATTCGACAGATGCAATCTGACACAGATCGATCTTCCTGACGGCCTTGAAAGTATCGGCAAGGAAGCGTTCGAGGGCAGCAAACTGACATCAGTTACTATCCCGGCATCAGTAAAGAGCATCGGAGACAGAGCATTTTACAGAAGTAAAGATCTTGAAGCGATCAATATCGAAGGCGGCAAAACCGCTCTTGACCTTGGAAAATATACGTTCAACTACTGCACAAAGCTCAACAATGTAAGGATACCGGCAAGAGTAACAAAACTCGACGACGGTATATTCAGCTGCTGCACGGCTCTGAAGAACATAGAGACTGAAGCGGTTACAGAATTAGGAAACAGCGTATTCGCATCTTCAGGTCTGGAAAAGATCAGCATGCCTGATACTATCAAAAAGATGGGTAATGCCACGTTCTTTGAATGCGGTTACCTTAAAGAAGTCACACTGCCTGCGAACCTTGAAGAGCTTGGAACATGCACATTCGAAGTCTGCAGCTCACTGACAAAAGTAACTATTCCTGATACTGTAAAATTCAGCGTCATCCCTGAAGATACATTCTGGGCATGCAGCTCACTCAAATCGCTGACATTCCCTGAATCGATCACTGAGACAAAGGCATGCGCATTCTCGAACTGCAGGAATCTGGAAAGCATCGAAGTAAAGAACCTGAAGAAGGACTTCAAGCGTTCAGATTTTGACTGCTACGCTATAAACCTCGATGGAGATTACAGCAAATACGGATACTGGGTAGAGGGTGTATTCTATCTGTATGATGACGCAACTATCAGTGATATCGCGGGGGATCAGGACAACTCGGGCGGAGCTATAGGAGAACTCGAAAAAGTCAACAATGCGGGCGAGGAACTTGATGCGGCAGCAAGCGGAGCAACACTCGCAACTGCTGACGCAGGAAGCACCGAGCTTTTATGCGGATGTTCGGTTGGAGGCGGTGGACAGTTTGCAGCAACTGCAAATCCTAAGTTCAACTACAAGACTGCGTCATCGAATACTGCTGCAATTGGCGGAAACGCTGCAGGAAATGCTGCAAAAGCTGCAGGAGGCAATGGCGGATCGCCTGTAACAGGCGATGAGGCAAGCCTTCTGATCTTTGCACTTCTCGCAATGGTCAGCGGCACATATATCTTTGCACGCAGACAGAAAGTAAAATAAATCGATCCGGCAAAATAAATCGGAGAAAATCATAGGTTCCAGAGGAGCTGCAGGACGGCACAAGACCGCCCGCAGCTCCTTTTGCGTATCACGGAAAAACGCCATGGGGGAATGTCGTGGGCATATAGCATGCACCGCCTGAAGCGGACGGGTGCTATGAAGCCATGCATGCAAAAAACGCTGCTATTTTACATAAATTTCAAAAACGCTCTTGACTATACGGTAACAGTACAGTTTAAAATCTACGCAGAAGTTTTAAGAAAAAAGACTTTTTCCATAAAAAAACTTGCAGAAAGGATGATATTGTTTGTTAGAGAAATTAGCGAAAAGACACGGTGCTTCGATAGGGGTGACGTGCCTTATAGTGTCTGCTCTTTTGTGGGGCGGAGAGTATGTAGTGGCAAAAGATGTGCTGGACGTGGTGCCGCCGAACTGGAGCAACGCGATCAGAGCTTTTTTTACGACTGTGTTTGCAGTCATAATATGGCGAAAACATTTTAAAGAAGCGAAGCTTAAGGACTGGATAAGAGGACTCGTATGCGGCCTGTTTTTCGGCATGGGTTCAGCACTGCAGTTCATGGGGCTGGAGATGATAAATGCCGGTGTCAATGCGTTCATCGCTTCGGCATACGTCGTGATAGTGCCGTTCATGGTGTGGGCGGTAGAAAGGAAAAGACCTGCGGGCAAGGTTTTCATCAGCGCACTGGTCGGCATCAGCGGAGTGACGATAATGTCCGTGACGGGGTTTTCGACAGGCAGCCTGCATATAGGTCTGGGCGAGATACTTACTTTGCTGAGCGCGATCGGATACGGCGGCGCGATGGTGACCGCAGATTATTTCACGGAAAAGACGAGCGTGGAATTCATCACGGCATGTCAGTTCATCATGACGTGTGTGATCGGGCTGGTTTTTGGTCTCGCGATGGAAGAACTCCCGCACGTGGCGCTGACGACTCCGATAGTGCTGGAGTTCGTATATCTCGTGCTGTTCGGGACGTTTGCGACGCAGCTGCTGTTCACATTTGGTGTGAAATATGCCTCTGCAAATCAGGCAGGTGTGATATTTCCGCTGGAGTCGGTGTCCGCGACGGTGTTCGGTTGTCTGTGCCTGCATGAGCAGCTTAAAGCTGTACAGGTGATAGGCGGTCTGCTGATAATCGCGGCAGTAGTCATCAGCAATGTTTCGTTTGGAAAGTCGCAGGAGCCTAAGCTCCCGGCGGAGCAGTAGTGGCCGTATAGCATTTGCAGGCTTTGGAAAAAATAAAAAGTGCCGGACTCCGGGAAATGAGATGATACTCAAGCTTCCGGGGCATCGGCACTTCTCAGTTTTTGTTTGACGTCAGGCGCTGTGCCGTTGATACAGCGCATGCATCACAGCGTATGTCATTGTTTGCTGTTTCGCCTGCCGAGGCATTGCCTGCAGGCTTTGCAGGATCTTACAGCATACCTTTCTTGCCTGTCATGTGATCGATCGTGAGCTCGTAAGCAACAGAACCGCATCCCTTGCTGATCAGCTCTTTGCCGCTTTCCATGAACTCAGGCGAATACTTTCCTACCATGCCCTCGAGCACAGGGAACTTTTCTTCCATAGTATCAATGACTCTTACAGTTCCGAAAGCTATCACGCTTGAGAACAGCGTCGTGAAGTTTTCCTTCGCGATGTCATCTTTACCGATAACGCTGAATGAAACGTGCGGATCCTTTTTCATGCAGTCGAGCTTGTAGCCCTCAGCTGCGCCGTGGAAATAGATCTTGCCGTTCAAGTACACAAAATTCACCGGTACGGAGTAAGGATAGCCGTTTTCACCGTAAAGCGCGAGAGTTCCGTTTGGTGAAGTCCTCAGGATGGTTTCGATTTCTTCATTTGTCAGCATGTTTGCTTTTGATCTCATTTCTCTGAACATAGTTTTTCTCCTTTTTAATAACTTTTATAAATGGGCGGAAATGCAGGCGGTCGAGTGTGAGCTGCAGTTTTACATGAGCTCGTCGCCGTCTCCCCATGCATCACCGACTTTTTCGCCTATCCTGTAGTATCCGCTGCCGAACGGATCGAATGCGAATGCATTGAGCTTCGAGATGTCTACGATACCGTCTTCATCCAGGACTTTTTCATCTGCGAGCACATCTACGATCTCGCCAAGGACTCTGAAACCGTAAGCTGTGTGCTGGAGCTCTGCGACCCTGCACTCGAGCGTAAGCGGGAACTCTTCTACTATAGGAGCATCGACTTTTTCGCTCTTCACTGCGTGAAGTCCGCTTCTTTCGAACTTGTCTTCCATGTCGTTGCCGCTGGCAATGCCGAAGAAATCAGCTTCTTTCAGATGATCGACGTCAGCGATACTGAGCGTGAACGCCATTCTTTCTTTTATGTTCTGTGAAGTTTTGTGCGTTTCCGTGATGTTGAGCGCGACCATGTTGTTCGCGCATACGCCGCCCCATGCCATATTCATCACGTCGACCTTGCCGTCAGCGCCGTAAGTCGCGATCATCAGCACCGGCATCGGGAATGTGTACGGGTTTGCCCCAAGGCTCTTTTTCATTGAGATCCCTCCTTGAATATTACTGTTATTTATATTACTATCATAATTTAAAAAAATATCAAAAGCAAGTGAATTGATCGACGTCACATTGCCCACGTGTCGCGCAGTTTAGCCATGATCCCGGGGAAGGGCGCTCCCGGCTCTGGCGGTGATGTAACCCTCTGCCTCAAGCTGTTTGTATGCCTTTTCCGCAGTGTTCCGGCCTACGGAAAGCTCCTGCGCGAGTTTTCGCGTCGAAGGAAGACGGTGGCCGGACGGTATCACACCTGTAAGTATGTTGGAAGCGATGCTGGAATATATCTGTTTATAAAGCGGTATGCCGCTGGTTTTGTCAATGTATATCATGTGCACCTCCTGATGTTTTCTGTTTGATGAATGCCATGCCTGCAGGCTGTCGCTCTTGCAACCGGCCCCTGCAGAATATTTGCAACTGGCTCTTTCTAAAGGTGCGATTTTATTGTACTATAAAACAAAGAAGAGAGGAAGAATGTGGAGGTGGATTCTTGAATTTTTACGGCGTCGTGATCGCAGTGATCACATTTATGATCATCGGTGTTTTTCATCCTATAGTGATAAAAGCTGAATATCATCTGACAGAAAGGTGCTGGCCGATTTTTCTGGCGGCAGGGATCGTGCTGATCGGCGGCAGTGTGCTGGCGTCGAACACGATGCTTTCGTGCGTGCTCGGCGTGACAGGATGCAGCTGCATGTGGAGCATCAAGGAACTGCGTGAACAGAAGGAAAGAGTCAGGAAAGGCTGGTTTCCGGCCAATCCGGCGAGAAATGGAGATGCAAAACGGCAGGTGGCTGGCGGATCCGGCGGCGACGGCGCGTCGTCATGCCGCGAAGGAATGACAGATAAATGCGTGGTTCACGCGGTGAACTGCCATAATGATAATGAAAAGAAAGGAAGGTAAGGTCATGGAAATGAGAAGAAAAGAAAAAATGATATCGCAGGAAGAGATCATGGAAGTGCTTGAAACTGCCGAATATGGTGTGCTTTCTACGGTGAGCGGGGACGGGATACCATACGGCACTCCTGTCAACTTTGTATTCATGGACGGAGCGATATATTTTCACTGTGCGACTGAGGGACACAGGCTCGGCAACATCGCGGCGAACGATAATGTCTGTTTTACAGTCGTGGATTCGGTCGAGCTCATGCCGGAACAGTTCAACACGAAATACCGTTCAGTGATCGCATTCGGAAAAGCCGAGGTGCTGGAAAATGAAGCAAAGAAAAAAGCTGCGCTGCTCGGCATAGTGAAAAAGCTGAGTCCGGGTTTCATCGAGAGCGGCATGAAATATATAGATTCGAGCGTGGACGAGGCGCATGTCGTCAGGATCAGCATTTCGGTGATGACAGGCAAGGCGACGCGATAGAGCGGCAGCACAGCGGCGGTATATCACCGCGGCAACACATATTATCCTTGATTACAACAGATTCAGGTGCTAAAATTCAAGAGTGAAAAACAGCGGCACGCAGCTTTACATTTGTCTGCATGCCGCTTATTACAGGAAATGGAGAATTTGAAATGAAAGAAGAAATAATGGAAATACTGACCGGCGTAAGAAGCGATGTGGATTTTGAAAACAGCACAAAGCTGATAGACGATGGGATCCTTGAATCCCTTGATATCGTAGCTATCGTCGGCGAATTCAACGAGACTTTCGACGTGGAAATATCGGTGGAGGACCTCGTTCCGGAAAACTTCAATTCCGTGGATGCGATGGTCGAGCTGATAACCAGAGCGCAGGAATAGACGGGTGATGCAGGAAAGGGAGAACTGTTAAATGGCATTTACTTCGTTGTATTTTCTGATCTTTGTCGCAGCGGTCACCGGCTGCTACTATGCTGTGCCGCAGAAGAACAGATGGGTCGTGCTGCTGGCAGCCAGCTACGTGTTCTATCTTATATCGAGCCCGAAAACTTTTGTTTTCATACTATTCACGACGGTCGTGACCTTCTTCGGAGGCAGGTACATAGGCAGGCTCAATACGGAGCACAAAGAATATCTTGCAGCCCACAAAAGTGAGCTTTCCAGAGATGATAAAAAAGAACTAAAAGCCGCAGTGAAAAAAAGGAAGAGAAAAATGGTCCTTCTCGTACTGCTGGCTGATTTTGGCGTACTCGCGGCGCTGAAATATTTCAGATACTACATAGAGATACTGGCACAGGCGTACGGTGGTGTGCAGTTCGATCTGGGAATACTGATCCCGCTGGGGATCTCGTTCTACACGTTCCAGTCGGCGGCATACATAATAGATCTGTACAGGAGCAAGATCGAGGCGGACAGCAGTCTGCCGCGATTTGCGCTGTTCCTTTCGTTTTTCCCGCAGATCGTACAGGGACCTATCGCGCGCTATGACCAGCTCGCCGGACAGCTTTACGAAGGGCACAGCTTCTCGTATACGAATTTCACGCACGGAATGCAGCTGATACTGTGGGGGTTTTTCAAGAAACTCGTGATCGCTGACCGGGTAGCGGTGCTGGTGAGCCAGGTATTCGACAACTACGGGGACTATCACGGAGCGATAGTGTTCGTAGCGCTGCTCGGGTACAGCGTGCAGATATATGCAGATTTTTCGGGCGGGATCGATATCGCCAGGGGAGTCGCAGGCATGATGGGCATAGAGATGTCGCACAATTTCATGCGGCCGTATTTTTCGGACAGCATTTCGGAGTTCTGGCGCAGATGGCACATGTCGCTGAGCTTCTGGTGCAGAGACTATATATTCTATCCGATATCGCTTTCGAAGTTTTTCGGAAAGGCCGGCAAGAGCCTGAGAAAGGTTTTCGGCGATCGCATAGGCAAGCTGTTCCCGGTACTCGTCGCGCAGATGGCGACGTTCATCACGATCGGGATATGGCACGGCGCCGAGTTCAAATACATAGCGTACGGCCTTTACAACGGCGGGATCATAATCCTCGGACTGCTTCTCGAGCCTCAGCTGAAAAAGCTCGTGCAGTTCTTTCATATAAATGTGCAGAGCGAGGGCTGGAAAGTGTTCTGCGTGCTCAGGACGTTTTTCCTGATCGTCGTCGGAAGGATGTTCCCTAAAGCCGCGTCGTTCGGGGTGGCGATGTCGATGTATGCGTCGATATTCAGTTCCGGAGGAGGCAGTGACGCCGGGTTCTGGACAACGCTGATGTCGCTGGGCCTGAACTGGGGCGATCTCATTATCATCATCCTCGCATGCGCAGTCTGGTTCAGGATAAGCTGGCTGCAGGAAAAGGGCGTGAAGATACGCGAGTCGCTGGGTGAAATGGCATTAAAAAAGCGCTGGGCCATACTGCTGCTGGGATTCGCAGCAGTGCTCGTACTGGGCGTATACGGCCCGGGGTACGATGCCAGCGCGTTCATATACCGTGGATTCTGATCGGGATCGGCGGAGTGCCGCTTAGGCACGGCAGACCGGTCACTGATCCTTATCGCGGTCTGTAAGCAGATTCCGTCTGATCTTCCCGTTGAAGGTCCGCGGGATCTCTTTTATTGTCTCTATATATTTCGGCTGTTTGTTCGCGTCCAGATGGGATGCGAGGAACGACTTGAATCCCTTCTTGTCATAGGAGGTCTCTCCGGCTTCGCTGAGTGCTATGTAAAGCTTCGGAGCCTGACCGGTAAGGGCATCCCTGACAGGCACGCAGGCGCAGTCCTTTATCAAAGGGTTCTGCATGACGATGCTCTCGATCTCTTCAGGCGAGATCTTGATGCCGCCGTAGTTGATCACGTCGTCTTTCCTGCCGAGCATGTATATGTAGCCGTCTTTGTCGATGTAGCCCAGGTCTTTTGTGTAAATGTAGCCGTTCTGCATAGTCTCGGCGGTGAGCTCCGGTTCCCGGAAATACTCTTTCATGTTTATCGCGCCGGAGCTTGCGAGGAATCCCGGATTCTCCGGTGATGAAGCGATCTCTCTGCGGTCCTCATCGACGACGATGAACTGCGCGTTGACTGCCGGTTTTCCGATGCATCCCGGTCTTCCGGCCATCGAGTTGAAGTCGAGCAGGCATGAGCAGCCGGCTTCCGTGCTTCCGTAAAAATTGTAAAGTCGCGTATCGGGCAGTATCCTGCTCAGATGCAGCTTGTCTTCTTCGGGGAGCGGAGCCGAACCGAGCTGGATGTAATCGAGCCTGTCCGCATATTCGCCCAGCCTGTCTTTTGAAAGCTTGAATATGATGGAAAGCATGCTCGGGGACAGATCCATCGCGGTCACGTGGTATTCGTCCATCAGCGTGAAGACCTTCTTGAGCAGTGTCACACCGTCTGAGAACACCGCAGCGCTGCCGTTCACCATGTTGGCATAGGTCCTTCGAAGACCGTGCGAGTGACTGAGCGGCATGGGGATCAGTTCGACGTTGTCTTTTTTCATACCGACGCCGCACATCACGTTTTCGGCTATCGCCATGTCGTTTCCGTGCGTCAGGACGATACCCTTGGATTTGCCGGTGGTTCCGGTGGAAAACAGTATTTCCGCAGTCTGCTGTGCTTCGGGGAAAAGCATCTCGCCCGGAAGAGGGATGTCTTCAGGTGCATATGCAAAGTCTGCAGCCCGGCTGATGTCCATGAATCCGGGAGCTGTGCTGTGCTGTGACGATTCGCAGGATGTCTGTATGATATCGAGCGCGGCACTGAGCTTTGCAGGATCCTTTCCTATATAAAGGACGGCCTGTGTATCGATCAGGATCTCTGCGAGCCTGCCTGCTGCAGCATTTTTCTCTATAGGGACGAATATGCCGCCGAGAAGCTGTATAGCGAATTCACATATCATGTAGCCTGCGTTCTGGCTACATTCGACTGCGACGCATCGGTTCTGCGTGACACCGAGCTCGTGCAGCCTTTGCGAAAGTCCGTAGATCCTGCTCCAGACTTCGCTGTATGAAAAAGCGCTGCGGCTGTCTGCCATGCAGAGCCGGTCGGGATCGGCATATGAATTGTGAGCTATATGTTGTACGACTGAAGGGTACAGTTTCATTCGGGTCCTCCTTGTGGCAGCTGCCTCAGAGACAGCGCTCTGCTTTCTTGCAGAATCATGATACCATATAGCGCCGGGCATGACGTGGTTTTTTTGTGAAACTTCGATGTTATTCTACAAATATCAAAGGCACTGTGATATTATATTCCGGTAATTACAGAAATGTGAACATGGGGCGGCAGGCGCGGAATATTTACAGGTAAAAGGTGAAGAGTATGAAAAGAATCAGAAAAGCATTGGCGTTGATGCTGGCGGCAGTGATGATAGCGGGTCTTTCGTCATGCGGCGGCAGCGGTGACGAGTCGGGCGTGAAGCTCAAGATCGTCCAGCAGTACGGTATGGCATATGCTCCGTTCAAGATCATGCAGGAAAAGCAGCTGATAGAAAAGTATTATGACGGCGTCGAGGTGGAATGGAGCGTGCTCAATTCCGGACAGGCGATAAACGAGGGTTTTGCATCAGGGGACATCGATATAGGAGCCATGGGTCTGGCGCCGGTCATAACGGGAGTGACGAGCGGAGTTCCGTATAAGATATGTTCCGGTGTCTCTGCGCAGCCGAACCGGCTGATGACGAGCAGCAAAAAAGTAAAATCTCTGAAGGATATAGGTAAAAAGAAGATCGCCCTTGTGAATATAGGCAGTATCCAGCATATAATACTGGCGATGGCAGCTGAGAAGGAGCTCGGAGATGCGCATGCTCTGGATCACAACATCGTTGCAATGTCGCATCCTGACGGTATGTCGGCACTGATTTCGGGAAGCGTCGAGTGCCAGCTGACAACAGCGCCTTATGTATACAAGGAGGCGACTGATGACAGCATACATGAAGTTGAAGGCGTAGCTGACGCGTGGCCTGACGGTAATTCATTCATCGTGGCGGTCGCATCGACAAGTCTCAAAGAGAAGGATCCGGAGCTTTACGACGCATTCATAAAAGCCCTGGCAGAGGCGATAGACTATATAAACAACAACAAAGAGGAAGTCGCACAGATGCTTTGCGCAGAAGAAGGCGTAGAAGCCGAAACGATGTTCGGATGGCTGAACGACCCTGCGTGCGTGTACTCGACGAAGACGAAGGGCGTGCTTTATATGGCGGATTTCATGAAG